>NZ_DATCTO010000039.1 GCF_036567905.1 Candidatus Binatus sp. | reverse complement strand
CCCGATGATCTGCTCCTCGCTGAAGCGACTCCCTTTCATTGTCCGTCTCCTTTTCAGGCGACGGACTCTACCTCATTTCGGCTGAGTTTTCGGGGTGCAGGCCATCCGTCTCCTTTTCAGGCGACGGACTCTACCTCATTTCGGCTGAGTTTTCGGGGTGCAGGCCACTTCTCACGATATTTGGCTACAGCGCGCCCGGTGGTGACGCTGCCGCAGTTCAATTGATGAAGAGCGCGTGGGAGAGGAACGGTACCAAGGAACTTGCACAAGTCGAAATGGTCGATATCAAAAGCAAAAGGGAATTGCATCGGACTTGGTCTCCATTTATAACTCGGTCGCATTATCTTGCGGTCAAATCGCTTTTGCCCCGCAGCCTATTGGCTTGGCATCCGCGGAGGTCCTGCGAGGCTATTGCCTTTGCTACTCTCCAGAATGATCCTTGGGACGACAACTACATTCCGAGATTCCGAAATCTGAAGCACCTGCAAGAGTGGGTAAAGGCTCTAATTCGCGAAGAAGACGATCTCGAAAAAAGCGGAACGCCACTGAGTAGTAAGCCCTCAGGTTAGCTTGAAAGAGAAATCGACGAATTTGTTGCGCGACCTCGACGGCAAGATTGCGATCGTGACGGGCGGCACGCGCGGACTTGGCCGCGCCATCTCGCTCGGGCTGGCGCGGATGGGCGCGACGGTCGCGATGAACTACCGCCGCGACGAAGCGAGCGCCGCGCAAACGCTCGCGGAGGTCCGCGCGATCGCGCCGCGCTCGATGCTGGTCAAAGCCGACCTCGAGCACGAGTCGCAGGTGCGCGCGATGGTGACGCGCGCAGCCTCGGAGCTGGGCGGGCTCGACATCCTGGTTGCCAATGCGGCCGCGACCGCATTCAAGCCGCTGCTCGAAGCCAAGCCGCACAATCTCGCCCGCACCTTTGCGCTGAGCGTCAACGGATTCGTCGCTGCGGTTCAGGAAGCGAGCCGGGTGATGGGCGAGGGCGGGCGCGTGCTGATGATTTCGGGGATGGACTCGATTCGCAACCTGCCTGGCCACGGCGTGCTCGGCGCCGCAAAGGCCGCGCTGGAGAGCATGGTGCGCGACTTCGCCTTCGAGCTCGGCCCGCGCGGCGTCACGGTCAACGCCCTCAGCGTCGGTTGGATCGATACCGACTCGGCGCGCTTCTACGCGAACTACCTGGGCTGCTCGTACGAGGATCTTCTGCGCCGATGCGCCGATCGATCCGCGTTGAAGCGGCTGCCGACGCTCGACGAGATTGCCGCCGTCGCGTGCCTGATATGCCTGCCCGCGGCGAGCTACCTGACCGCGCAGACCATCATGGTCGATGGCGGCTTTACCTTGAGCTTCCCCGCCGCGCAGTAATTCAGTTTCCATGAAGTGGAATGCTGGAAGGCGGCCACGTCCCGCAAAGCGTCGCACTCGTCAGTTTTGAGGCGCCGCGTCGAATCTTGTCATCTTGACCGAAGCCAGCAACGCCGGCGCCAACGCCGTCATCCTGAGCCGCAGCGGAAAACACTGCGCTGCCGTCGCAACGGCTGAACTATTCGGCCTGCCCCCGCCGGACTTGGCGTGCTATGCATACGTTATGGTCAACCGCCAGGATATCCCGTACTCGCATCGCTCGCCCAAACTTGGGCGAGGCCCGCTCTCGGCAGAAATTATTTTTGACGGAACAAAGCTAGCCCTAGCAGCGGAGCCGTCCAAAACCACAACAAATGGTATGATTTGCTGTTTTCAGCTCTATTCGATCAACCGAAAAATCAGAATTGTGCTCGTCGCAGTTTGAACTCTAATCGCGGAGGTCCTCAAATGGCGCAAGAAACTAAAGATTCCGATCGCGCAAGGCAGGCCGATCAGGCAAAGCATCACGCACAGCATCCCGATCACGAAAACTTTTTGGCGCAAGGCGGATTCGTCGCCGTCGATATCCGTGCTGAAATTGCGCGCCTCAAGAAGGAACCCGCATGGGCCGGTGGCGATCGCCACGGCAGCTCGCTGGTCAAAGGCGACGGAATCAACGTCGCGCTGATGATGCTGAAAAAGGGCGCGAAGCTGCAGCAGCATCACACGCGCGCGCCGATCACGGTGCAGGTGATCGAAGGCCGAATCAATTTCATCGCCAGCGGCAAAACGCAACTGGTGACCCCGGGAATGATTCTCGCGCTGAATCGCGCAATCGAGCATTCGATCGAGGCGCTCGAGGAATGCG
This sequence comes from Candidatus Binatus sp., assembly GCF_036567905.1. NCBI lineage: Bacteria > Candidatus Binatota > Binatia (SeqCode) > Binatales (SeqCode) > Binataceae (SeqCode) > Binatus (SeqCode) > Binatus sp. (SeqCode). The sequence continues at coordinate 4,035 of NZ_DATCTO010000039.1, read as the reverse complement.
CGATCGTTCTGACCGTGGGCGGCGAACAGATGTAGGGCGATGGCGCTATACGACCGGATTGGAGTGGATCGTCTCGCCGCCGACATCGAATCCGGGCGCATCAAGGATGTGATTCGCAGGTTCGCGCACGACGGCGGCGACTACATGTTCATCGTCGCCGAGCGCTAGAGGGCGGCCGTCGCGAATTCTACACGCGGGCGCGCAGGCCGCCGTCCACCGCGATCGATTCTCCCGTCACGAAGCCTGCCCCAGGCGACACCAGGTAGAGCAGGGCGCCGCCGAGTTCCTCGGGCTTCACCAGACGATTGTCGGGCAGGTACTTGAGCATGGTCTTGCTGAATTCGTCGCCCTTGTTGGCGGGACTCGATTCATCGTCGAGCCATCCAGCCTCGATCGCGTTGACGCGGATACCCTGCCGGGCCCATTCGAGCGCGAGCGCGCGCGTCAGGTTCAGGACCGCAGCCTTCGCCGCGCAGTACAGCGCCGCGTTGGCGACGCCGCGTTCTGCCAGCACCGAAGTGATGTTGACGATGACCCCGCCGCCCTGCCGCATCATCACGCGCGCGCCTTCCTGGCACGACATCCACACCGTCTTCAGATTGTTCTCCATGATTTTGTCGAACGCCGTGTCGTCGTCGGCTGCTGCCGGTCCGTAGGCCGGCGTGTCGAGCGCGTTGACCAGGATGTGCAATCCGCCGAGCTCCTTCGCGGCAAGGTCGGCGGTGGCGGACAGGTCGGCGCGCATCGCCGCGTCCTGCACGCGAATCACGGGCTTGGTCCCGGCCGCATTCACCAGCTTGGCGGCTTCCTTGAGCCGCTTGTCGGTGCCGGGCTCCTGCGAGGCGAGCACGACCCTGGCGCCGGCCTCGGCCAGAGCGACGGCGGCGGCGCGGCCGACGGAATGCTCGGCGCCGACGACCAGCGCGCTTTTGCCTTGGAGCGAGAAGTCATTCGACGCGTTGGAGGAGGCCATTTTTTTCAGCTCCGCTGTTTTTCACTTTTTCACTCTTTCGCTGCCATCTGGTTCGAACTCTCCGGCGACACTCCGGTCGGCGCGATTCCGCCCGCCAGTCCGCCGCCGTCGATCGCGATCAGTTCGCCGTTGATATGGTTGGACGCATCCGAGGCGAGGAACACCGCGAGCGGACCGAGTTCGCTGTCCTGGCCGACGCGGCCGATGGGAATAAACTTGCCGCCCTTGAAAAACTGCATCGTCGCTTCGTTGTGCGGAAAGACGCCGGGCACGATGCAGTTGGTCTGGATGTTGAACTGCGCGTAGGTCAGCGCCATCGAGCGCGTCAACTGGATCGTGCCGCCCTTGGCGCACGCGTACATGAAGTTGTGCTTGCCGCCGCGAAGCCCGTAGCCCGACGCGATGTTGATAATCTTGCCGCGATTCTGCTTGACCATCTGCGCAATTACCGCGCGGCATCCGTAGAACTGGCTGCTCAGGTTGGTGTCGATTCCGCGGCGCCATTCGTCGTCGGTAATTTCCGGGAGCTGTACCCCGAGCCTGCTGTCGCCGCCGCCGGCGTTGTTAACCAGGATGTCGATTTTGCCGAACTGCTTGACGGTGGCCGCGGCGAGCGCGTTGACCTGCGCCGAGACGGTCACGTCGGTCGGCACGATCAGGCATTTGCGGCCGGTTTTTTTGACCGCGTCGGCGGTTTCATCGAGCTGCGACTGGGTGCGCGCCGCGGCCACGATATCGGCGCCCGCATCCGCCAGCTTCACCGCCATCGCGCGGCCCAGACCGCGGCCGGCGCCGGTGATGATGGCGACTTTGCCGTCGAGCTTCAGCGAATCGAGAATCATTGGGTCACCTCAATCTACATCGAGTGCGGCGCTGCTTGGTAATTAACATAGCCGGGACTTAGCGGAAAATGACCGATCGCACGCAATGCGCGCGGCGCTTTTGACGGCGCCCAAGGGCGGGTCCTATATTGTCCGCAATGGGAGTGGTGCGATGGCGCTGACGATCGTGATGTTCTCGGACTACATCTGTCCGTTCTGCTACGTCGGCTTCGAAACGATGCGGAGGCTGAAGCCGGAATTCGATTTCCAGCTCGAATGGCGCGGCTTTCAGATTCATCCCGACTGGCCGGCCGAAGGAATCCCGATTGACAAGGCGCGCGAGACGATTGACCCCGCGTCGCTAGTCGCGCTCTGGAAGCGGATTAGCGCGATGGCTGAGGCGGTGGGATTTTCGATGAAGCCGCCGGCCATGCTGACCAACTCGCGCGCCGCGCTGGCCGCAACCGAGTTTGCGCGCGAGTCGGGCCGCGACGAAGCGCTCGAAGCGCGAATCTACCGCGCGTACTTCAATGAAGGCGTGAACATCGGCGACGCGGAGACCGTCGCGCGGCTGGCGGCAGAAGCGGGACTGGACTCCGGCGCGGTGGCGGACGCGATAAAATCGCCCAAGTACGAGATGAGGCTGAAGAATAATTCGCTGGCGGCGCATCAGCGCGGCGTCAGCGGCGTGCCGACGTTTTTCATCGGCGAATTCCCGCTGGTGGGGGCGCAAAGCCTCGACGCGACGCGCGCGATTCTCAAACGCGCGGCCGAGAGATTCGCGACCTGACGCCGCTGGCGAAATCAATCGAGCAGCGCGTTCGAGAGCCAAAGTTACGGGCGGGGTAAGACTCGGAGCCTCACCACCGTCTTCCCCTCAACCTTTCTAACAGGGCGAAGCCCGCATCCTATCTGCTCACCAAGGTGCAGGGGTTACCCCTGCCCAAGGAAGTGTGAAACCCACGGTGGGTTTCACATCAAATGAAGATTCCAAGTTCTTCGAATTAGGTGCGCTGCTGCGCGAGGTAAAGGCCGCGGCCCATCAAGCCCTCGGCGTCGTAGCGCACTTGCATGTTCGCGGACTCGAACGCGCGGGTCATCTCGTCGCGGGTGAACAATCCGAGCTCGTGCTGCTCGCTGTAATGCTCGATGCCGTCGGGCCGGCTCCTGAGATAGTGGAGGAGCAGTACGGATAGATTGCCCTGCCGGCTGCTGTGACTCATGCGGCAGACCTTGTCGGCGCCGATTTCACCGCCGTGGATGTGGCTCGCGCCGGGTTTCCAATCATCGGGGGTGAGCCAGGGCTCGACGATCAGCACGCCGCCGGGCTTTACGTGACGCGCCATGCATGCGATCGCGCGATTCATGCGGTCGGCGGTGCGAACGTAACCGATTGCGCTGAACAGGCATGTCACCACGTCGTAAGCCGCCGCCAAATCGAAGTCGATCATGTCGGCGCGAGTGTAGCGGCCGGCGGGATTTTTCAGGCGCGCGGCGCGCAGATAGTTTTCGTTGAGATCGACGCCGTCGATCGCGTAGTGCTCTTTCAAAAATTTCGCGTGCTCACCGGTGCCGCACGCGACGTCGAGGATCGTGCGCGCGCCCGGCACGGCGTCCGCGATCAAAGCGCGCAGACGCTCGCACTCGCGGGCGTAGTTCTTGAAATGATAGATCGCGTCGTAGAGCTCGGAACTTTCGAGGAACATCCGTCCAGCCTAGCGATTTCGCGCGGCGGATTCACGGACGCCACTGGCGCGACTCGCGTCTCAGCGGGCCGGGTGTGGTAAGAATCGGGGAGGCATGGAAGCGCGCGGCAAAGCGGTTGCGGTTCGCCTCGATCTGCGAGGCGTTAAGTGTCCGCTCAACTGGGCGCGCGCGAAGGTGCGACTGGAGCAGATGGCGCGCGGCGAGGTGCTCGAACTGACGCTCGACGATCCGCGCGGCGCTCGCGACATCCCCAGTGCGGCCGAGGCCGAGGGTTACGCGATGCTCGAATCCACGGCGCGCGACGGCATCTTTCAGCTGCGCATCGAGCGGTAGTTTTCGCCCTTTCCTTTTTCACTTTTCACTTTTCACTTTTCACTGGATTGCATAGCGCGATTGGCCTGCTCCCCAATTTCCCGCCAATCATAAGTAGAGTCCGCCGGTTTTTTCGCCCTCCTCGGGCGGTTGCGTTTCCCGTCTTTTTAACGCTGCGAACTCGGCTGGCGTCAAGGCGCCGAGACTGCCGTGCGGTCGCAT
>NZ_DATCTO010000038.1 GCF_036567905.1 Candidatus Binatus sp. | reverse complement strand
TTAATACTGGCCCGTCGTGCCAACGACCGCCCGCCAACGGGCAGGGCTGAGCTGCACCCGGTATTAATGCCGGGCTCCGTTGTCGCGCGCGGTCTCTTCTATAGTGTGGTCGCGAAAAGATGCGCTGCGCAGATCTTCACGTCTTCTCACTGGGTGCAGGGGTCAGCCCCTGCCGCCCGCCGCGCAGGCGATTCTTCCTTCGTTCGCGGATGAACTAATTCAGCCTGACCCCGGCCGGATGTGGCGTGCTATGCGTACGCTATGGTCAACCGCCAGGATAGCCCGTACTCGCCCGGCTCGCCGAAATCGGGTGACCTCCGCTCTCGGCTGAAATTATTTTTGACGGAACAAAGCTAGCCATAGAGCGGAGCCGTCCCAAAACCACTACCAATGGTAGAAATTGCTCTTTCCAGCTCTATTCGATCAACCGAAAAATCAGAATCGCGCCCAGCTCTTCAGGTTGGCAAACTGACCTACTACCGATTCGCTGCCCCATGCGTCGCTGCGGACTCACGCGACCGAGCGGATTACGCGGTAGAGCGGTTCGAGCTCGCCGAACGCGTCGAGCACTTCGGCGCGATCGACTTTCAGCGCGTCGCGCACGCTCCATCCGAAGCCGACGTCGATGCTGCCGGTTTTTTTTGCGAGCGCATCTCCGAGTCCGTCGAAGAAGTCCGGCCCCGCCGCGCTCGATTCCGGCAATATCCGGCAGTCCCAGTTTGTGTACTGCTGGATCCTGGCGCCGCGAAAAGATTTTCCCAGCTCAGCCGACTTCGACTTGACGAGCCGCGCCATCTCGGGGCGCTTGTCCGCGTCGGATTTTACGACCGCGCGCGCGTGGATGCCCGCGCCGGAGATGCATAGCGCCAGATATCCGTAGCGCTTGTATCCCCTCGGCGACGGCCCGAACGCCGCCCATGTCTCATCCGGAGGATTCACCGTGCGCCGCATATGCTTGGCGACGTGCGCGAAGAACTCCATGTGCAGTTTTCGCGACAGTTCTGGCGCCAGTTCGATCCCCAGCCGAACGAGCCGGGGCCTGATGCGCTCGTAGATCTTCGCCATGCGAGCGCTGAAACCCTCGATCGCGAATACCTCAAAATCGCCGCGCGAAAAACCCAACGTCGCCATCGGTCCGACCTCACTTCGCGACTCGGCCGCGCCCGATCGCCTTGTGCCCCGCGATACTCTGCTCCCAGTTGCGTCCGTCGAAATGTTCGTACTCGAGCCGGCTCAAGTCCACCCCCTCGAGGCATCGCGCATTGACGTCGATGCGGTCGGGATCGGAGCGCGGAATATAGAACGATGCGACGCCGCAATTCGGGCAGAAGAGATGCTTTGCGACTTTCGTGTTGAAGGTGTAGGCCGCGATGTTATCGGGCGGTGTAATGAGCCGGAACGCGGCCCGCTCAACGATCCAGTGGAGGTAGCCCTTCTTCGTGCAAATCGAGCAGTTGCATTCCGAGACGCGCTCGAGCTTGCCACTGACTTCGAAGCGGATGCGTCCACAATGGCATCCGCCTCGATAGGTTCGTTGGTTGGGGTTTTTTCTCATGAGCGCTCTTTTAACGCAGCCCTTGCGGCGAGGAAACCGGGCTGGCGTACGAAATTGAGTTGTCTCCTACACGATTTGGAACGCATAAATTTGCCGGCTTACAATTTCGCATCATCGAAAAACCACTGATTCCTGAGGTAAAAGCCCGCCGGCGCCGTGGCATGCAAATCGCTTCTGCTGCAATGCGCGGTACGTATTGAAACCAGACACGACCAGGGTCGTACTAATTTAAGCGGGCGGAGGTCCATGAAGATGAAACGAGGAATCACGATATTATCGGCAGCGGCACTGGCATTTGCGATCGCGGGTCCTGTGATGGCGCAGGGTCCCATGATGGGCGGAGGAGCAGCAAACGCGGACTACGCATTTTTCGATTCGCATCCTAACCTCGCGCACGCTCTCGCGAAAGATCCGACACTGATCGACAATCAGCAGTTCGTCGACAGTCATCCGGCCCTCCACGAGTATCTGAAGACTCATCCGTACGTGCGCCACGAATTCAAATCGCACCCGTACAAGTTCATGCATCGCGCGGAGAAGGTCCGATAGCATCACTATTAGAACTGTCGCGACCAGTTGATCCCCCAGTAGCGCAGGAGGCCGGCCATCCGGTCTCCTGCTTTTTTTGGTGTTGCGTTCGTGGTCCGCGGCCGCCACGACTTTGCCCGTGACGACCGCGCGACGGGCGTGCTAGAATCGCGCGATGGCCGCGATATCCGAGTCACTCTCCGGTCCGCGCTTCGATGCGGCGCTGGCGCGCCATGGAATTCGCGCGCTCAGCCGTAAATCGCCCGCGACCATCCAGGTAAATGTCGGCAAGCTGTGCAACCAGGCGTGCCATCACTGTCATGTCGATGCGGGCCCGCGGCGGACCGAACAGATTACGCGTGCGACGGCCGAGCGAGTGATCGAAGTGCTCGCGGCGAGTCCGCGAGTCGGAACCCTGGACATCACCGGCGGCGCGCCGGAACTGAACCCGAACTTTGCGATGCTGGTGCAGCGGGCGCGTGCGCTTGGCCGCAAGGTGATCGTTCGATGCAATCTGACGGTGACGATGGAACCCGGGATGGAATGGCTGGTGGAGTTCTACCGGCGACAGGGTGTCGAATTGGTTTGTTCCCTCCCATGCTACACCGCCGAGAACACCGATCGTCAGCGGGGCGCGGGGGTGTTCGACAAGAGCATCGCGGCATTGAAGCAACTCAACGCGGTCGGGTTCGGGAGCGGTGAGCTGCGGCTGGATCTCGTGTACAACCCGGTTGGAGCGTCGCTCCCGCCGCCGCAGGCCGGGCTTGAACAGCAATACCGGGACGAACTCGCGCGCAATTTCGGGATCGTTTTCGATTCCCTGCTGACAATTACGAACATGCCGATCGCCCGCTTCGCCAACCAGTTGAAAACTACCGGCGGTCACTCAGCGTACATGAGCTTGCTGGTGAATCACTTCAACCCCGCGACCGTGGATGCCCTGATGTGCCGCAGCCTGGTGAGCGTCGGATGGGACGGGCGGCTCTACGACTGCGATTTTAATCAGATGCTGGAAATTCCGCTCGGTGACGGTGCGGCGTCGACGATCTGGGACATCGAAGATGCTGGCGAACTTGCCGGCGCGCGCATCGCGACCGGGTCGCATTGTTTCGGATGCACCGCGGGCGCGGGATCGAGCTGCGGCGGCGCGATCGCCTGAGCCGGCGGCCACCTGTTGGTTGTTCATGGCGGTGAAAATCGAAGGCACCTGCGATCCTAAATTCAATCGTGTGAAGGACGTGTTCGCCGAGAATTTCGGAAAGCGAAACGAGTTAACGCTCCTGCCCGGCAGGCTGACGGTGCAAGCTGATGGAGATCAAAACGAACGTTAACCTAGTCGTGGCCGCGGCCGGTTTGTGGATCGCGCTGATCGGTGCGGCTTGCGCTGCAAGCAACTCCGTTCCCGGATGGGATCCGAACGCGCTGCGCGACCAGAGCACGCTCCAGATCATGACGATCGGGCCCGAGGAGGGCGAGCACTGGTCGAGGCTGTGGCTGGTCGTTATCGACGGGCAGCTATATGTCCGGCTGGGCGATCGATCGTTCGGCAGAGTTCAGAAAAACACGACGAGTCCCTACGTGAAGGTGAAGATTGGCGACAATGAGTTCGACAAGGTCCGATTAGAGCCGGCGCCTGACATGACAGACAAGGTCGCAGCCGCGATGGCCGACAAGTACTTCATGGACATTCTGATTCGGCACGAGGCGCATCCGATGACGGCGCGCCTGGTTGCGGAGCCGGCGCCGTCGCCAACGCCGGTGCGCGCGGGGGAAAGGTAAATCACTTTAGATTATCGGGCGGCAGATAAAGCGATGCCGCCCGTCTGACTTCGGCGAGCGGCCGCTTTGTCCCCTTTTTGTAAAGTTCAGACTCCCGCCGACTTGTAGAGCGCGCAGCGCAGCTTGAAGAAGTGAGCCATCGAAGTGAGGTATCGGACGCGCCACGCCGCCGCCATCTTGCCCTTGGCGAGATCGAGGCCGTAACGCGATCCGATCAGCTCGTAGGCGGACTTTATCCGGTTGAATAGATCGTCCGAGAAGCCCGGCCTCAGTTGCGAAAGGCCACCGATCTTTTTGATCAATTCCGGGCTGTAGGCCGCCAGCGCGACCAGACTGTCGGCAAACAGTTCATCCTCTTCGAGCAGATGATTGGCGAACGCGCCTTCCATGAATGCCGTGTGGGCGGCCTTTTCTCCCACGAACGAGCCATAGATGTAGTGGCCGAGTTCATGGCCGAGTGTCGCAGCGACCGCGCCGGGATGATGCGCGGTGTTGACGAAGATCACGAACTTGCTTTTGTTGCCAAGCTTGGCACGGCAGTAAAATCCGCGCAGCGCGAGCCCGGCGCCGGTGCGATAAGGTTTTGCCCGCAGTTCGACTTCGCGCGGGCCGAACAATTTGCTCAGGTAACCGAGCAATTGCGGGCTGCCGAGATCCGCCAGGCCGGCGTATGCCGAGGTGTGTCGCTTGATGTCATTGTCGATTATTTTCGCCAATTCCTTGAGCAGAGGCTTGGATGGAAGCGCGGGCACATCCACATAGTCGGCGGATAGAATCTTTTTCAGGTCAGAAAGCTGATTGAGGACCCGGGTCCCGAGCGAGTCGAACGGGACCTTGATCTCGGCGAGCAGCCTGGAAACGAGATGGTCAACTTCACGAGTTTCCAGCGCCGCAAGTTCTCGCGACGGCATTCGTTTAGCCGAGGCAGACGATGAGGTCAGGGCTGCGCTCATAAGACGACCACGAAGTCGAAATGCAACTCTAGCTGGCGTGACAGGGAGTTTATTCTAAGTGGCTCACTTTGCTTTTCAAAACCCGTTTATATTGGGATTGAGACAGCAAATCATATGCCAGACTACCTATAGATAGCGCAACCGGATGCCGTACCAATAATAGTGTGGAGGTGCACACTTGCAACTTTGCAAGTGCGCTTTTGAGTCAACTTCCCGACGCCGCGACCAATCGGATGTGTCCGAAAGGCCCGGCTGACCGCACCGTGGCTGGCCGCGCCGCCGCCGACACGCGTCGGCGGCGATGCGGGAGGCGGACTTCGACGGCGCCGTGGTCCAATCCGGCGCCAACGAAGTCAGGTGACTCTCACGCATCGTCGCGCCCGCGGAGTTTTACTGACTCGCCCGCTGCGCGAAATTGTTGTACCCGACGCTGTCGTGGGCGGTATTGTTTAACATTTGTTTACGGTTAGTCAAGCCTTTCATTGTGGACTTAGAGCGGCCTTGATGCTGTGTGGCGCGCCCAGGCCCGTCGAGCCGTTCCGAAATACCGCAACGGTTGCCATCATCGGTACGGCTTGCCATTAGTGTCATCTTCAAAATGCCGAAAACAAAATTTGAAACTCTGCCCGGCGTGCCTTATCCGCTTGGCGCGACCTGTGACGGTGCGGGTGTGAACTTTTCGATATTTTCCGAGCACGCGACCGGCGCGATGCTGTGCCTGTTCGGCGGCGGCGCTGTTGCTGGAAACGCCGAGATCGCGCGAATCCCGCTGGTCGAGCGCACCGAACACATCTGGCACGCCTATGTTCGCGGCGCTCGGGCCGGTCAGCGTTATGGCTATCGCGTCAGCGGTCCCTACGATCCCCCCGCGGGACATCGCTTCAACTCCGCCAAGCTCCTGCTCGATCCGTATGCGCGGGCGCTCGATCGCACCCCTCGATGGCACGATTCGATGGTCGGCTATCGCTCGACCGCCGTTGACGCTGCGCCCCCTCTGGATCTGCGCAACAGCGCGCCCGCGATGCCCAAGTGCGTGGTAGTCGATTCGGCGTATGACTGGGATGGAGATCGCAGGCCCGCAATTCCGTGGGAGGATCTCGTCATCTACGAGGCGCACGTGAAGGGGATGACCGCGCTGCATCCCGAAGTGCCGCGCCGGATTCGAGGCAAATTTGCGGCGCTCGCGTCGCCGGCCGTCATCCGGCACCTGACCTCGCTCGGCGTGAACGCGGTTGAATTGATGCCGGTGCATCAGACCGCCCCCGAACACCGCTTGTTCAAAACCGGACTAACTAACTATTGGGGATATAATTCGATTGGCTATTTTGCGCCCGACATCCGCTTCGCCGCCGGCGCTGCGGCCGGCAGCTGCGTCACGGAATTCAAGGCGATGGTGAAGGCATTGCACCGCGCGGGAATCGAGGTGATCCTCGACGTCGTTTACAACCATTCGGGCGAGGGCGATGAGCGCGGGCCCACGATTTGTTTTCGCGGAATCGACAATGCGACTTACTATCGGCTGCGCAGCGATGGCAGCGGCCGATGCGAGGATTACACCGGCACCGGGAACTCACTCGACCTGACACACTCGCGGGTTCTCCAAATGGTAATGGACAGCCTGCGCTACTGGATACTCGAGATGCACGTGGACGGATTCCGCTTCGACCTTGCGACCACACTTGCGCGCGGAGCGCGCGGCGAATTCGCGGCCAGCCCGTTTTTTGCGGCGATTGCGCAGGACCCGGTGGTCTCGGCGGCCAGGTTGATCGCGGAGCCGTGGGACGTCGGCGATGGCGGCTACCGGGTCGCCGGTTTTCCGGTCAACTGGAAGGAATGGAACGCCAAATACCGCGACAGCGTGCGCGATTTCTGGCGCGGCGCCGGCTATTCGATGGGCGAGTTTGCATCGCGGGTCACCGGCAGTTCGGATCTGTACCGCGCCGGCGGCCGCGCGCCGCTGGCCAGCATCAACTTTGTCACCGCGCACGACGGCTTCACGCTCGCCGACCTCGTTTCGTACGATGATAAGCACAACGAGGCGAATGGCGAGGATAACCGCGACGGCGACAGTCAGAATCGATCGTGGAATTGCGGCGTCGAAGGACCGAGCGAGGATCCCGCAATTCGCGCGCTTCGCGAGCAGCAAAAGCGCAACTTCCTTGCGACCCTGTTGCTGTCGCAGGGCGTACCGATGATGCTGGCCGGTGACGAACTCGGCCGCACCCAGCGCGGCAACAATAACGCCTACTGCCAGGACAATCCGATTTCATGGATCGATTGGGATAGCGCCGACGCGACGCTGATCGATTTCACCCGGCGGCTGATCCAGCTTCGCCGCGAGCATCCGATCTTCCGGCGCCGGGGATGGTTCACCGGCGCCCCTGCGAAGGGCGGGCGGCCGAAAGATCTCGAATGGTTCCGGCCCGACGGCGCCGAGATGACCTCCGGTGACTGGGGTGTCGGATACGCGAAAACGCTCGGCGCGTTCATGAACGGAAAAGCGGTAACTGAACGCGATCGCGCCGGCGCCCGAATTGCTGATGACAGCTTCTTTGTGATGTTCAACTCATATCGCGAGCCCATGGAATTCAAGCTGCCGCCGAAAAAATGGGGGCGCGAGTGGACGCTCATCCTCGACACCGCGGATGCGACGGCGCCGCAGCGCCTGCGATCATACTCATTCGAGGAGCGGGTTCACCTCTCGGGACACGCGATGGCCGTGTTGCGGCGCGTAGCGTGAATCGCGACTTCGCGGTGTCTGGCCGCGGGCTACGAGACGTCCATGCCCTGGGCGTGGAAGACTCGCGCCATGTCGACCGCCGGATGAACTTCGAACGAGACGTCGCGCCAGTACTCGATCATCGCGCGGATGTCGTCGTGATTGGACGACTCGAACACCATTACGTCCGGAGTATTGCTGCTCAGCACTCCGTAAAAGCCGATGGTCTTCAACCCGGGCGGCTTTGCGCCCTCGTTCCATCATTTGCGCGATTTTGCGATGATGTCGACATCGGTCGCGGATCCCGGCCTGCTCTTGATGAATGCGATGTAGAGCATCGCTCATGCCTCCTTCTCTCGACGGTCGCTGCCAGTAATCCTTATAGCACCGCTCGTTTCTTGAGTCGCGGGAACATCGCGGCCGTGAGCAGATCCATACTACGGGCAGAATCGCCGGCTGACGCATCGCGAGCGCGATTCGTTTGCCGTTCATCCCGCAAGTATGGGCAAAGCCCTGGCAGCGAGACTACAAAGACGCGCGGCCGCGGCGTTACCTGGAGAACTCAAGATCGGTTTGAGTCAAGGCCGCAAATCCATGACACCAGGCGACCCAACCATTGGACGCGGCGGTTAAGGCGCTTCGGCGGGTGGTGATGAAGGGCGCTTCTCTTTCACCCACTGCACTAACCGCTGCCTCAATTCCTTCTCGATAGCCACGCTGAACGTATGACGGGTAGAGGTGCGAACCTGCATTCTCAGGAAACGCGCCGTCAATATTCTAGGCCGAGGTAGGCACCGTCGCGCGAACTCGCCGGGGTCGTTCGTAGCCGCAAACGCTTCAAGAGACACCGTGAAGTCTGCCTCATCTCCATCGCCAAGCTTCGCGGGAATCTGTGCGGAAAGCGGGGCCTCGCCTGGTATCTGATATAGGTACTGTCGTCGTATCAACCAGTTTTTCCAGAATAGTCCAGTTACATTGGCTGTCCTTCTTCCGACATTCGTAACCGCTATCACGATAAAATCCGGCGCGTTCTTGACAACGTGCTTCCCTGTTCCGATGAAGATCTTTCGAATCCCCACGTTCACGTGCAGTCGAATACGTGAATCGCGCCGAGAGAGATAGAGGGAAACAATGACGGCTAGCAGCGTACCGACCGCAGAGAGCCATCCCGCAAAGGTGTTTATGAACGTCCAATCGGGTTTTGTCGGCATCTGAACCTAAAGGGGCGTCGCGTTGAGGCTCAATGTCGCCATTCCTCCCTGCGCGTCGCGGCTTTGCGACTCTAGTGGCATGTGGTATTCCCGTAAGGATCAGAATAACAGTGAAACTGTTGCCCCCCAATCGACCCGCTGGTGTTCCCATATGGGTCGCTGTACGAATGATAGGGTTGCCCACCAAAACTGCCTGAAGTGTTCCCGTAAGGGTCGCTATATGAGTGAAACTGCTGAGAGCCTATACTACCGCTAGCGTTGCCGTAGGGGTCGGAGTAGCTGTGGTAGGGGCTGCCGCCGAGGGTGCCGCTCGAATTACCATAAGGGTCAGAGTACACGTGTCCGCTTTCCCCGTCGCAATTCATCGAGGTGTTGCCATACGGGTCGGTATAACTGCGACACCCAGCGTGAACGCAAGGAGCGACAAGCACGAGAGCTAGGATGACAACGCAGGCAGGAAGCGACATCTTTTCTGGTATTCGCATAATTGAACACCGTGAGGCACTCGCACAGGGTGTTGCCAAGCCTTTTCTTGGATCGCTTACGTTTGCCATCTACGCACTTCCGATGCTGGTCGAGCAGAGGGTTCCCTGTTGAGGTCGCGCGATTGTTTTCGCACAACGTCGTCACCGGGTCGAAACCAGACCGATCCTTTGAGCAACTTCGTCATTCCCCCGCCCTTAGTATGGAGTCGTACTGTAGCGCGCTTTTGGGTGCTTTGAAAGCCGCAAGCAGACGCGGAAACACCGTCAGTACTTATCGGGCATTTCACTCACTAGCGCATTTCGCTTCGCTCTAATGCGGGTTCGCTCGCGCGACACGCCTACGGCGGCTGACCGCATTACGGGCCTTCGATGCGCCGGAACGCTGTTGGACAATTGCTGACGGTCTCAAGGGCCGCACGCCGTGCCGCCTGTTTCCTGCCCGCCGTTTGTCGGTTGCCGTGCCGGGGTGCTATTTCACGGGTATGAGCCTCTGCCGCGCTGCTGCGCTCGGGCTGGTCGTCCTCGCTGTATCTCGGTTAGCGCTGACGGGCGTGGCAACTGCTCAAATTTCTATTACGCCGCCCGCTTCGCAGCGGCGCATCGCGCTGGCCATCCCCAAATTCACGGTCGACCAGCAGGGCAATCTGGTAGCACCAGATGATAAGCCGACCGTGGCTCCTGCCGCTTCCGGACAAAGCACGCTTGAAATTCCCCAGGTGCCAAAAGAGTTTGAAGGATGCTGGGAAGGCACAGTCTCCGAGCCCGATTCCTGGCAGGTTTTGGACGGTCTGCGGTTCGGAGGTTGGATACCGAGGACATTTCGCCTCTGCTTCCGAAGAACGGGCGACGGACCGTTCACAATCACCTTTCACGACTCCAAGCTGGATACCGGATACGCGTCGGAACGCGGCTACAAGGTCAGCAACTACGACGAGCAAACCGAAGTTGTTTCCACGGACGGTAAGAATCAGATCTTATTGCACAGCGTGTCCAAAATGGACGAGCGCATTAGGATTAGGATCTTGAGGTTCATCCCGGGGCCGACCGTGACCGTGACGATTGCCAAAACCTCTGATAACCGCTGCGTGCTAGTTGACGAGGGTGAGACCATGAACGTCGAATCGTCAGCAGTAGACCGATGCAGCGGCTCACCGTCTCATGGCTGTAACGGCCAGCCTTGGATCCAATCGACTTGGCACGCTCAATTCCACCGGACGACAAACACCAGCCCATAGACATAGCTGTGTAGTGCCGCCGCCGCGCAGAGGATTATAAATGCCGAGGGTGGGACTTGAACCCGCGCGTGGTTGTCCACGGAGGATTTTGAGTCGCGGGAACATCGCGGACGTGATCGGTCGCGAACCAATAGGTCGCGATGTATCCCGTCAGTAATGCGATGAAGCTCGTTTCCTCGAGCGCACGCGCCAGCGATGGGAAGATGAGCTGGAACTCGGTCGGCGGCGGTATCAGAAAGCGGTTGAAGACGCGGAGCGAAACCGCGCTGAGAACATAGCTCAACGCCGCCATCCAGACGGCCCGCGGGCTTGACCGCCCATCCGCCGCGGACGCGACCATTTGCACGAACGGAATAGCCAGTAACACCAGGTAGTGATGCCATCCGACCGGCGATAACATGATCGAGGTCGCGATCCACAGTGAGTAAATTCTCCAGTCGGGATCGCGGCGGTTCGCCTTGGCCAGCGTCGCGCGAATAGTCATTCCAAGTACTACTATGTCCGCAACAGCGATGCCGGCGCGTCTGATCCAATCGGTCGATGAGCCGGACGCGGTACCAGTCAATGCCCAGAACGTCCGCGATACGAATGGTCCGAGCGAAAGATTATCCACCCGGTTCACTACTGAATAGTCAGTGAGCCACAATGCACCGTAAATAAAGCTGAGAGATTGCGTTAAACCCAGAACCGCGACAGTTACGAATACTCCTGCCGCGATTCCAGCCGTCGCGAACGCAACCGCCCGCCATTTTCGACGAACGACAAAATAGCCGACGAGCAGAAGCGGGTACGCCCGCAACAGCCCGCTCGATGCGATCAGCAAACCGGCGGCGCCGTCGCGCTCGCGCTCCATCGCGCGCATCGCGCCTGCCATCAGAGCCAGGACTATCAGCTGCGATTGTCCCCAGTAAAAATTCAAATTCACCGGCGCCGACATCAGAATCAGTCCCGCCAGCAACCATGCCGTGCGCCCGGAAAGCCCGCGTCGATGCGCAAGCAACAGGTACATCGCGATTGCCAATGCCGAAAAGTTGATCGCGCTCCAGATCCAGAATGCGCCCCGCGGCCGCAACCGGGTGAGAGGTTCGAAGCAAAGTAGAAACGCCGGCGTTTCGGAGGCGTGAAGCAGTCCGCCGGTCTCAAGGCCGAGCTGGGCGCCGATCGGCGTCAAATCCGTGGAATATGGATCGATTCCATGCCGGAGCGCCCAAGCCGACTCGTAATAGTTCGAGAAGTCGCGGCGGTGCCACTGCCCGGGCATTTTTGTCAAAGTGCCCGTCAACATCAGGAGCGCGCAGAGCCATACTACGGCCAGGATCGCAGGCTGACGCATCGCCGCCGCGAGTCGTTCGCTGTTCACGGTCAAGTATGGGCAAACCACAACCTGCGAGACTACAGAGACGCTCGGCCGTCGCCTTCTCGCCTGCCATCGGCCCCTAATCGCGCTGCAAAGGGCCGCGGCACAAGGATTCAACCATCCTGCGCGCCCCAGTCTGTCGAGCCGCCCCGCGCCGGCGTCAGCGCCGCAGCTTGGCTTTCGGGAGCAGCGGTTTTTTCGCGCCGATGATTTGTAAGCCCGAGCCAGGCGGGTGCGTGACGGGCCTGATGCGTCTCTTCGGCGATGACGTTACGATAGCGCAACCGTCGCACAGCTCAACAAACCCGCCGCATGATGAACAGCGATCTTCAGTCGCCGTGTCGCCGCTCGTTACTTTCATGGTCCTATGTTTCTCCAAGAGAAATTCTATCTCTAGACATTAGCATAGTTCCAGAGTCAGCTTTTCGCTTCCCAGGTCTTTGCGGCTATGAACTCGTCGGTCGCCTTGTCGCACAGACCACACCGGCCGCGAGACAACAAAACCGCTCAGCCACCGCATTATCTGGAGAACTCAAAATCGGTTTGAGTCAAAACCGCAAATCAATGTCGCCAAGGGACCCAACCGTCGGGGAGAATTCTGGTGCCGAGAGCGGGACTTGAACCCGCACGTGGTTGCCCACGGAGGATTTTGAGTCCTCTGCGTCTGCCATTCCGCCACCTCGGCACTCGAAGAAGCCGCAGACTCAAGCCGAGTCATCTTAAGCAAAGCTGGGGCCGCCGGCAATGGCGACTGGATAGCGCCCACCCGTGCATCGATCGCGACCCCACGATTTGATCATCTATCCAACCCCCAGGGACTGCGCGACGCGATGACCGGGATAGCCAATCGATGGCGACTGGCGCACTACGATGACGGTCATAAGTTAGTATTACCATGAATACTAAGTACGATTCTCATTTATATTGTACGAATGTTTGCTTGGTATAGTACGAGGAGCGCACTATATATTCATGGAAGCAGTTGGCGTTCGCATTTCCGCGCCTGTCGCGGTTTCACGACCGTATGTCACAACCGCTGGCCTAAGGCATGCTCTCGGCGACTGTTTGCTCGGCGTATCGTTCCTGCTCGCGACGCTGCCGGCCGCGCGCGAACTCAGCTTCAGCCTGGCGGGAGCCGCAAACGTGGTATGGCTGACGGGCGCCGCGATCATGGCCGTCATGTCGTTCGCGCGATTTGTCCCGCGCACCTCGGCGGTAAATCTGCGCACGCTCGCCGCATCCGGCGGCATGCTGTTCCTCCCGTGTTTCATGCGTCCGGCAAACCTGTCGATCGGCGCGCTCGCGACGACCGGGCTTATTTTCGAGTTGTTCGGCGTGGTGCTGACCCAGGTCGCGCGCGTCTATATGGGCCGCAGCTTCGGTATATTGCCGGCGAACCGTGGAATTGTGTTGAAGGGGCCGTTTCGATGGGTTCGTCATCCCATATATTTCGGATGGCTGATACTTTCGATTGGCTATGCGATGTCCTATCCGAGCGGCCGCAACATTATGCTGATCGCGACGACGCTTCCCTTTATGGTCTGGCGAATCAATCAGGAAGAAGTACATTTGAGCGCGGACCCCGAGTACCGTCGCTACATGGATCGGGTGCGCTACCGTTTGTGGCCCGGGGTGGTTTGAGCGCGGTTTGATCCCGGGGGCTGGCGCGGTCTGCCTATTCCTGCAAGTAGCGAGCTTCGGTGCGGCCGCGGCCGCGGGTACCCATCAGGTAGATTCCACCTGCCAGTGGAGTCGAAAGAATCATCCCGAACGCGAGTCCGCCGATCACCGCGATCGCCAACGGCTGCTGAACCTTGGCGCCTGCGCCGAAGCCGAGCGCAAGCGGGAACAGGCCCGCAGCGGTGGCGAGCGTGGTCATGATGATCGGGCGCAGCCTCACGGTCGCCGCATCGAACAGCGCCGCGCCTGGTTGTGCGCCAGCGCCGACCTCACGCTCGGCATGGTCGAGCAGCAGGATGCCGTTCTTTGCGGTGATTCCCGCGACCATGATGATTCCCATGAACGATGAGATGTTCAGCGTCATGCCGGTCACGGCGAGCGCGATGAAGCTGCCGGCAAGACACGACATCGCGGCGACCAGGCATGCGATCGCGGGCGCAAGTCGCGCGAACTCCCAGACCAGAATCAGGAACATCATGATCGTCCCCGCCACCAGCACCAGCGCGAGCTCGCGAAACGCCTGCTGTTGCTGAGCGTACAGGCCGCCGTATTCGAGCGATACTCCCGCCGCCAGCGGCATCGCGGCCAGGCTCTGCTTGACCTCTTTGACCGCGGTGCCCAGGTCGATACCCTCCAGCCGCGCCGTGACATGCACGACGGGACGCTGGCGCTCGCGCGCGATTTCGCCGGTCTTGCCAAGAAAGTTGATCTTGGTGACCGACGCGAGCGGGACGCGCGCATTCGTGCTCGACTTGAGAATCACCTGCGACAGAGTTCCGAGATCCTCGTGAAATGAGTCCGGGTACCGCACGCGTACGCCGACCAGCCGATCGCCCGACAGCACGTTGGTGGCAATCGTCCCTTGAATCACCGAACTGAGCGCGGCGCGAATATCATCGGCGCTCAGTCCGTAATGCGCCGCCGAAGTGTTATCGACCACGACTGCCTGCTCCGGGATGCTCAGCACGATTCCATCGAAGACGTCCACCAGGCCATGGATCGAGCGCATCCGGTCCGCCACTTGCCGCGCGGTCGCCTCGATCGTTTTCTGATCGGCGCCAAAGACTTTGACCTCGATCGGTTGCGGCGTGCCTGACAGGTCGCCGATCAGATCCTGGAGCATCTGCGAGAATTCGATATGCACGCCGGGAACGGAGGCGAGCACTTGGTCACGGACCGAATTGATAATCTCGTCGATTCCGCGCGCGCGGTTGGTCTTGAGGCGGACCGAAAAGTCGCCGGTGTTCGACTCGCTTAGCTGGAAGCCAAGCTGGGTGCCGGTGCGGCGCGAAAATGCCGCGACCTCGGGCGTTGCGCGCAGGGTTTGCTGGATCCGGCCTAGCATCGCCTGCGTGTCGGCGAGCGTGCTCTCGGGCGGGGTGATGTAGTCGAGGATAAAGGCGCCTTCGTCGAGCGGCGGCAGATAGTCCGTGCCGATACTGTTGTAAACGAAGTACGCAACGAGCATGGAAGCGATCGCACCAGGAATTGCCAGCGCAGGAATGCGGATGAAGGGCCGGATCGCCGTCAGAAATGCCGCCTGAACGCCGCGATAGATTCGCCCCGCTTCGCGCGCGCGCCCGCGAAACCGCGCAACCGCCAGTTCCATCGCAGGCGTGAAGTAGATCGCGAGCACCAGCGAAATGGCCAGTCCCCCGCCGAGCGTCGCGGCCAGCGAGCGGAAGAAAACCCCGGTTATGCCCGAAATAAAAACCAGCGGCCCGAATACAACGATCACCGTCATGGTCGAGGCGAACAGCGGCCGCCCCAAGCGCTTGAGCGCTTCTCCCACCGCGCTGCCGGCGGACTGGCCGGCCGCGAGTTCGCGATGAATCGCTTCGATCATCACGATTGCGTCGTCGATGAAGAGTCCGATCCCCGCCGCCAGTCCGCCCAGCGTCATCATGTTGAAAGTCAGTCCCGCAACCTTCATTACGATGAACGTGATCGCAATCGTGCATGGCACCACGACTGCCGCGACCAGCGCGCTCAGCGGACTCATCGTGAATCCCAGCACCACCAGCACCGCCAGCACGAGTCCGAGTACGATCGCATCGCGCACGCTGTTGAATGATTCAGTGACCAGCTCGGACTGATCGTACGAGATCGAGAACTTTACGTCGGGATAGCGATGGCGAAACTCGTCGAGCATCTGCCGCGCCTCGGCCGCGATCTGGACCGTGTTACCGCTCGGCCGCCGCGAGATTCCCACCAGCACCGCCGCTCCATTCTCGGACGCGGCCCGGATGTAGTCTTCCTGAATTCCAAGTTCGACCGAACCTACGTCGCTGACGCGTACCGGTTGACCGCCGGTCGCCATGAGCGGCACCGCGGCAATCTGGCCGGCTTGATGCAGGTCGGTCGTCACCACCGTCAGCAGCATCCGGTGCGATTCGTTCATCCGGCCCGCCGACGCGATCACGTTGTTCTTCGCCAGCCCCGCGACGACGTCGCCCGGCGACATGTCATGCTGCAGCATCCGCGCCGGATCGAGCCGCACCACGAATTCGCGATACTTGCCGCCGACTACGCTGACCCGGTAGGTGCCGTCGATTCGATGCAGGCTCGGAACGAGGTCATAGTTTGCGATGTCGGTCAGTTCGGGCAGGCTGCGAAGCTTTGAACTCAGACTGAGATCGACGATCGGAAAGGTGCCGGTTGTCAGCAGTATCGCATCGACCGCCGTATCGCTCGGCAGTTGCGCGCGCGTGTGCGCGACCGCGGCGCTCAGCATCTGGAAGCTGATTTGCGGGTCGACGTCTTCGCCGAACGTGACGTCTATCTCGGCGCTGCCGCGCGTCGTCGTCGATCGAACCAGCGTGACCCCGACCACGCTATAGGCGGTTTCCTCGAGCGGCCGGGTGACCGACGCGAGCATCTGTTCCGCCGGCAGATCGCCGCTGTCGGCGAGAATTGTCGCGCGCCGAAACGTGATCTCCGGGAATACCGCGCTCGGAATTGTTCCCGCCAGTATGATTCCGAGCACGCTGGCCGCCAGCACCGACAGCACTGCGAGGGTCGAGTTGCTGCGCTTCATTGATTTCCCTGCGCGACGCGAACGGCAAGGCCGTCGGACAGCGCATAGCCGCCCGAAGTCACGACCAGGTCCCCCGCTTTGATTCCGGCGGTCGCCTGGACCAAGTCGCGATCGCGAAGCCCGACCTTTATGTCCGTGCGATGCGCGCGCCCGTCGGCACCGATTACAAACACGTGGTAGCGATCCGCGCCCTGATCCTGGAATAGCGCGGCGGCCGGAACTACGATTGCGTCCGGCGCATCCGCAATCTCGACCCGCACCTCAACCGGCGCGCCCGCCTCCGCGATGCGTTCCGGGCCGGTGAAATCCGTCCGCACCGACGCGCTCGCGCTGGCCGCGTCGAAATTCGGCAGGATCGCCGCGACGCGCGCGGCAAACTCAACCCCGGGACGAAACGGAGTCGTCACCGTTGCGGCCATCCCGGGCCTCACCAATGAGAGCTGGTTCACCGGCACCGACGTATCAACATAGAGGCTCGCCGGATCGATCAGATCGACCAGCGTATCGAGGTCGGCAACCATTTGGCCGCTGGTGACCGGCGGTTGTGAGACAATCCCGGACTCCGGCGCAACCACCGCGATCCCGGCGCTGCGATGGTAGCGTCCGACCGACGCACTCAGCGCCGCAGCGTCGTGCGGATCGATCTTGCGCGCGACCTCGAGCCCGGCCTCCGCCGCTTCCATCTCGCGATTGACAACCTGCGCAACGATCTGGCCCTTGCGCACCGAATCGCCGCTGGCGAGTTTCATTCCCATCACGCGCCCCGCGGTGGGCGCACGTATGATCACGTGGCGCATCGCGACCGTCTTTCCGAGCAGCCGAAGCTCGCTGGTCATCGGATGGACTTCGGCCCTGGCCGCGCTCACCAACAGGACGGGATTGGGCTGCGCCGCGCCTTCGCTGTCGCCTTTCTTTGCGCCGCCGCATCCTGCAATCAACGCGCTGGCGATCGCCGCCGCGAAGATCGTCCTTGCGCAACTGTGCCAACCCGCGCGCTTCATCATTCGATACGGCCGAAAACCAGGTTGGTCTCCGCTACCGCCTCGCGCGCGTTGAATTCCTGGGCGTGGCGCTGGAGCCGCAATTGCTCGGCCTGCTGATAGGCATCCAGCACCTCGAGCATCGTCGCGGTCCCGCCGCCCATAAAGCGCGTCCACGTCAGTGCGAAGTTGTCGTCCGCCGTCGGCTGCGCGCGCGACAGGAGATCGAGCTGCCGCTGCGCCTGGTCGTAGCGAATCGACGCGTCTGCCATTTGCCGCTTCAGCAGGTACTCGGCCTGCCGCGCCTGCGCTGTCGCCGAATGCTCTTTCGCCTTCGCCTGATCGATGTGCGATGAGATCAAGCCGCCATCGAACACCGGGATCGACACCACGCCGTCGTAAGAGCCGCCAAAGTTGTGCGAGATCGTCGGACGCGGATCGACACCGAGAAATCCGGTTGTGAAGGCGACCTGGAACGTCGGCAGACGCTCGGCCTTCGCCGCCTCGATTTGCGAGCTCGCCGACGCGATCTCGCGGTTCGCCGCCTGCATCACGGGGCATTGCGCGAGATCGCCCGACGGTTTCGGCGGAAATCCGCTGATGCCCGCGAGGTCGAGGTCGGCCTGATTGGGCTCGCCAATCAAAATGCCCAGCGCCGCCGTCGCGCGCTGGCTATTGCCGCGTGCGGCGTCGAGCGCAAGCTCGGCGCTGTCGCGCGCGGTGCGGAACTTCAGCACGTCATTGGTGATTACGCGCCCGCTTTTTTCGAGCTGCTCGATCGTAGTGACGTAGCGAGTCAGCCGTTCGAGGCTGGCCTGCAAATCCCGTTGCTCTCCGCGCGCGCGCAGTAGATCGAAGTAGGCGATCGAAGTATCGAAGACAATTTGCGCCCTTGCCACTGTCACCCCCAGCCGCGAGGCTTCGCTCATATACTCGGCCGCGCGAAGCCGCGCCTGGCGCCGTCCCCCGTCCCACGCCGTGTAATCGAGCGTCAGCTGACCGCTGGAAAGTCCGCGGTTGGTGATGACCTGATCGTAACCCGGCGCCTGGTAGTACTCTGCTCCCGCCCGGACGGTCGGAAACAGCGGAGCGCGCTGCCCGCGCACGTCCGCGGCGCTCATATCGCTCGCCGCAGCGGCGACGTCCACCGAAGGCGCCAGACGCAGCGCCCGATCGATCGCGTCGGATAGAGTAATGGTCGCGGCGGTGGCCACCGAAGCCCAGGTCAGGATCGCGGCAGCGAGCACCGCCGCAGATAGGTTGCGGCAAGTTTGCTCCATTCACGAAAGAGTAACAGCGGCTTGCCAAGCGGCCAAGTTAATGGACGTTAAGCTGAAATTGAGAAGCGGCGACTAGCGCAGCGGCGCGGTCGCCCGGTTCGGATCGTCGCGGTAAAGCGCCAGCGTCACGACGAACGCGCATCCGCCGGTGGGAAGATTCGCGGCTGCGATCTCGCCGCCATGCGCCCGCACAATTTCCCGGCACAGGCTCAAGCCCAGGCCGCTGCCTTCGCCGGGCGACCCTGCGCCACGAAAAAATCGATCGAAAATATGCGGCAGTTCCGCCGGATGGATCCCCTCCCCGCTGTCGACGACGCGGATAATCGCCCGATTCGAATCGCTCCTCAGCCCGACTTCGATCGATCCCTGGGCCGGCGTGAACTTCAGGGAGTTGTCGAGCAGATTGACGACCAGGCGGCGCAGATGCGCCGCGTTGCCATTGACGAAAACGTCCTCGGGCGCGTTGACCGAAAGCTTTATCTCGCGCGCCTGCGCCAGCGGTCCGACCGTCGCCGCTATCTCGCTCAGCAGCGCGCGAAGATTCAGCCGCTGCCGATCGACCATTACTTCGCCGTTGAGCCGCGACAGCATCAGCAGTTCGTCGGCAATCCTGCACAGCGACAGCGCCTCGCGATGCGCCGCCCCAAGTGCGGCGCGATTTTCCTCGGCCGAGCGTTCGCGCGCGAGCGCTACTTCCAGCCCCGTGCGCAGCACCGCCAGCGGCGTCCGCAGTTCATGCGCGGCGTCGGACGCGAAACGGCGCTCAGTAGCCGACGCGCGTTCCAGGCGCTCCAGCAGCGCGTTGATGACTTCCGTGAGCCGAGCGACTTCGTCGGCCACCGGCGGGACTGTCAGCCGCGAGCCCAGATTGGCCGGCCCAATCGCGTCGAGCTCCGCCGTCACCGATTCAATCGGCCGCAGCGCCCGGCCCGCCAGCAAGTATCCTCCACCGACGCAAAGCAGCAGCACGATCGGCACCATCAGCAGCAGCAGGTTGCGAAGGCTGTCAACCGATTCCTGAACCAGGCCCGCCTGCACCCCGCTTTGCAGGTACGCGAGCTCGCCGTCGTACATCATCGGAACGACCGCGAACCTGGAGGCGCGGTTGCCGACAATCGCCGGGTGGGTGGGGAGTGTCGGATCGAACGGCGGCGGAATCGTGTGGATGTTGCCGTAGTTTCCAAGCTCGCCATGCGCGGTGACGATTCGTACGCGCCGGCCGGGCCCGATATCCGTTTCCAGACTCAGGTGCTGCAGGATTCCAAGGGCGCTCGAGGCGCCGCTGCGCTGGATTTGATCGGCGGTGGTTTGGGCCTCTTCCAGTAGCGCCGCGTCCAGCGCGCTCCATTGCTGACGCGCGAATAGTTTTACCGCGGCGATCGCCGCGACCAGCAGGATCGCCGCCAGCACCGCGGCCCAGTAAATGGTTAGCCTGAGTCTGATCGTCATTGGCGGCCGCCGCGCGGCAACGGCAACGCGCGGCGTCATTCCGCGCGCATCGTGTATCCGACTCCGCGCACGGTGACTATCAGCGAACGATCGGCGCGCGGATCGATCTTCTGGCGCAGCCGATTGACGAATACTTCGATCAGGTTGGTCAGCGAGTTGTAATTTGAATCCCAAACCGTCTCCGCGATCATGCCGCGCGTCACCACCTGCCCGGCGTTTCGCATCAGCAATTCGAGCAGCATCTTTTCCTTCGGCGACAGGTTCAGATTGTGCTCGCCGATTTTCGCCCGCCGCTTGACGGTGTCGAATTCCAGCTCGCCGACTTTGAGAACCGCCGATAGCGGCGCCCGCGGACGCCGCGCCAGCGCCTTGATTCTCGCCACCAGCTCGGCAAACGCGAACGGTTTGGTCAGATAGTCGTCGCCGCCGCTGTCGAGTCCGGCCACGCGTTCTTCGAGCAATCCGCGCGCGGTCAGGATCAACACCGGCGTCTGGTTGCCCGCCGCGCGGATCTCGCGCAGCAGTTCCAGTCCGCTTTTCCCCGGCAGCCCAAGGTCCAGGATGATCAGATCGAGCGCGCCGCCTGCGATTATCGGTCCCGCCGCCTCGGCACTCCCGGCGATTTCGACCGTGAAGCCTTCCTCGACCAGTCCCTGCTTGACCGCGTTGGCCAGCCGGGCCTCGTCCTCGATCAGCGCAATGCGCAGCGCGTTCATACCCTCCGATGCTGGCACGGCGGCGCGTCCAAAAAAAGCGATGCCCCCACCCCGTCGGACCGCCTAATCGTTGCCCCATCCGCCGCCGCTTGAGC
Organism: Candidatus Binatus sp.; assembly: GCF_036567905.1. NCBI lineage: Bacteria > Candidatus Binatota > Binatia (SeqCode) > Binatales (SeqCode) > Binataceae (SeqCode) > Binatus (SeqCode) > Binatus sp. (SeqCode). Next base: position 52,368 of record NZ_DATCTO010000038.1, on the reverse strand, counting down.
TAACATCGCGCTGGCGCCGGCGCGGCGACTATCGAATCGGGACAGGATGCCCATGGAAGACAAAACAGTTCTCTACGAGAAGCACGACCGCATCGCCAGGGTCATCCTCAACCGCCCGCGCTATCGCAACGCCCAGTCGCGGCGATTGCTCGAGGAAATGGACCACGCCTTCGCCACCGCCAACGCCGACGACGACGTCCGTGTCATCATTCTCTCCGGCGCCGGCGATAATTTCTGCTCCGGCCACGACCTTGGCACGCCCGAAGAAAAAGAGGACCAGCAGCGCCGCCCGTTTCCCAAGGGCGTGCGCGGCGAGTACGCCCGCTCGCGCCAGCTGTTCCTCGACAACGCGCTGCGATGGCGCGATCTCGACAAGCCCACCATCGCGCAGGTGCAGGGCCTGTGCATCTTCGGCGGATGGATATTGGCGGCCGCGATGGATCTCGTCGTTGCTTCCGACGACGCCAAGTTTCTGCCCGCGCTCTTGCAGTACTTCTCGATCCCGTGGGATATGCCCCCGCGCAAGGCCAAGGAAATCCTCTTCCAGAGCCGCTTCGTCGACGCCGACGAGGCCTGCCGCCTCGGCTTCGTCAATATGGTCGTGCCGCGCGCCGAGCTCGAGGCCGAAACGATGGCGCTCGCGAATCGAATCGCCGAGAGCGACCGCTTCACGCTGCGCATGGTCAAGTGGGCGGTCAATTCTGCGCAGGACGCGATGGGCTTCAGCACCGCGATTCGCAACGCTCATTCGCATCACATGGTGCTCGGCATCGACGGTCTAATCGCCAGGCTGGAAGGCAAAGAGCTTCCCAAGCGGATGCCCGGGGTCGATCAGGCGCTCAAGAAAGTGAAAAAATAGACCGCGCAGATCGCTGCTCGCGCTCAATTAACGGCGAGCTGCGTTCGATTTGCGACTTTAGAGTCCCCACAAGACCACTTCCGCACGAACTGCTTTGGCCTTGGTTTCCAAAAGTCGTCACAATTGAAGTGTGACGACTTCTACTCGAACACTTAGCTACGCAATCGTCGTGGCATTCCTTTTTGTCGCGCTCACAGCGACCGGCTCCAGCCCATCTCTTTTGTCCGACGCAAGTCCAACTGCCGCGCCTGCTCCTTCGTCGGACCCAAAACCGCCCCCTGCCGCGGCGATCTCCGCCGAGCCGATCGCGACGCTCGCGCCGATTGCGCATCGGATCGCAGGGGGAGAGTTCGATTTCATCGTCGCCGAGGGCAACTCCTTTACAAGTATCGGTTCGCGATTCGGTGAGAGCCCCAGGATATTGGCCCGCGACAACGGCAAGCAGGTTACAGACCAGCTGCATGCCGGCGACACGATTCATATCGACGATCGTCATATCGTCCCCGTCGAAGCATCCGATTTGATCGAGATCAACCTGCCGCAGCGGATGCTCTTTCATTTCGAGAGCGGCCGGGTGAGCGGGGCGTATCCGATCGCGATCGGGCAACCGGGGGTGCAGTGGCGGACGCCGATCGGCGCTTTCAAGGTGATCCAGATGCGCGAAGATCCGGCCTGGCGCGTGCCGGCGTCGATTCAGCGGGAAGAGGAAGAACAGGGCAGGGAGGTCATTGACGAGATCGAGCCCGGACCCGACAATCCGCTCGGCAAATACTGGATCGGGCTGAGTTTCCCGGTGATCGGGATTCATGGCACCAATCATCCCATCAGCGTTTACAGCTACCGAACCCATGGATGCGTCCGGTTGCACCCCAACGATATCGAAGCGCTGTTCAACGCCGTCGATCTGAATGATCGCGGCGAAATCTTCTACTTGCCTGTGATGCTGGCGCGGCTGGACGACGGGCGGATTTTCCTCGAGAGCGAGAGGGACATTTACCGCAAGGGCACCGGCGGAATCGACGCGGTGCGTGCTCTTGCGCAGGCCGGTGGGATTGATAGCCTGATTAACTGGTTCCGTGCCGGAGAAGTAGTAACCGACCAGGAAGGAATCGCGCGCGACGTGACGCTCAAGTCCGAACGCGCAGGGGGAACGCCAGCAGATCCGATCGCGGCGACGACAAGTGAGCGAGCACGCACAGTCGCAATCCGGGCATCGCGCGGACTTATCGCGGCGGCGCTTCCTCCGCATTAGCGCGATTGCCGCTGCGCAACTGGTTGTGCCTGCGCTCGCGATGGCGCGCACCACCGTCGCGCTTCGGCGCCGTTCGCTCAAGTTCTACAATCTGCACACCGGCGAAAGTCTGAGCACCACTTACTGGCAGGACGGTCACTACGTTCCCGGCGAGCTCGATCGCGTCAACTACATCCTGCGCGATTTCCGCGCCAACGAAGTAAAGCCGATCGATCCCGCGCTCCTCGATCTGTTGGTGCAAATCCAGCACCGGCTGAGCACCGCCGAGCCGTTCCAGGTGATCTCCGGATACCGCTCGCCCGTGACCAATGCGATGCTCCATGCGCATAGCGAGGGCGTCGCCGTCCACAGCCTCCATCTCGAAGGCAAGGCGATCGATATTACCGTGCCGGGACGGAGCCTCGCGCAGCTTCGCGGCGCCGCGTTGGCGCAGCAGGCCGGCGGCGTCGGCTACTATCCGCACAGCGGATTCGTTCACGTCGATACCGGCCGCGTCCGCTTCTGGTAGCCCGCGCGCGCCGCCCCTTCGCATTCAATACGCGGCGTCGAGAATCGCGATCAACTGCTCGAGCGTCACCTCGGCGCCGACCGTGTTTGCCCGCTTCACCTCTTCGAGCACCGTTCCCGCGATTCGCGAAATTTCCTCGCGCGGCACCCCCACGTCCCGCAGCCGCGTCGGCACCTCGAACTTGCCGATGAACTTCGCCGCACGATCGGCGCATTCCACCGCCGCCGAGCGTGGACTGCGCGCGTCGAAGCGCACGCCGAATCCTTCCGCGATCGGCCCAAAGCGATCTGCGGCGACCCCGGCCATGAAGCGCATTACATGCGGTAGCGTGATGCATGACGTGACGCCGTGCGGGACGTTCCAGAACGGTCCGATCTGATGTCCCAGCGCGTGCGAGATTCCGCTGCGAGTGTTCGTCATGCCGAAAATCGAGAGCCACGCGGCAAGCTGGCATTGCACGCGATGCTCGAGCTCATCGTCGCCATGCGTTTGCAGCGACGGCAACAGATGCTCCGTCAGCAGCGAGATCGCGCGCGCCGCGAGCGTGTCGGTGACAATCTGATGGCGCGTCGAGTACGAACCCTCGACCGCGTGATCGAGCGCGCGCATCCCGGTCGAGGCCCACAGCCATGCCGGCGTTTCGACCGTCAGCGCCGGATCGAGGATGACCACCTTGGCCTGCAGGCGCGGGTCGGCAACCCCGCCTTTCACCCTGGTCGATTCGTCAGTGACACCGCCCCCCGGCGTGAACTCGCCGGCCGACAACGTGGTCGGCATCGCGATATGCAGAATCTCGCGTGCATCCGCCGTCTCGGTTGCCGCCGCGCTGAAATCGACGACGCGCGAGCCGGCGCGACCGCCCATCAACTGCCACGCCGCGTTCTTCACGGTGTCGATCGGGCTGCCACCGCCGAAACTGACCATCGCGTCGGCGCCGACGCGGCGCGCCTCTGCCACCAGTTCCGTGACCGTATGCGACGGCACATGCTGAGCGGCGCCGGCGAACACGCCCGCAATCGCGGGACCGGCCGCATTCTTGATCTTGTCGAGCAGTTTCGAGCGGCCGAGCGTCTTGCCGGTCACGATGAGCGCTCGCTTCGCTCCGCGGCGCGACAATTCGCGCCCGAGTGATTCGGCCTTGCCGACGCCGAAGACAACCGTCTCGAGTCGCGTGAAATGGTACTCGCCAGCGGTTTTGTCCAATTTTTTTCTCCTGACGAAAAATAAATTCGCTTGGCCCCGAGAATCATATTCCGGCGCTTATCGCTACGGAAAACAAGCCAGAATCATATTTTGGTGCTTGTCACTACCGAAAACACGGGTTCCACTGCTTGCAGCGCCGATCGAACAGGGCAACACTCATGCGGCTACCTTCGATTGGTAACTCCCGCGTTTGATCGCTTTTACAGGGACAGGTGAAATATTGAATCTACGACACACTGCCGTCGCGCTCGCGCTTGTGGGCTGGTATTTGATGGCGCCGCCGCAAACCAGGACCTGGTGGATCGGCCCGCAACGCTCTGATGTTGCCGCCCCGCTTAGCAGGTGGACGAATGAGCAGTCGTTCGAAAAGGCGGATCTATGTGAGGCGGCTCGGCTGGCTGGCCAGCAGAATGCTGGAGATGCCGCAATCGGCTCGGGTTCCGCCGTATGCGTTGCCACCGACGACCCGCGCCTCAAGGGCATTTAGTATCTGAGGCACGACACAAAAAAGTGAGCAGGCCGGTTTTTGTGATCGCGAGGCGAAGTTGAACTGCCGGAGCGATTATTTCGCCCCGGCGGCTTCGTCATCGAAATCGGTATAGCACGGCTGCGTGCCCGTGCCCCTGAGGCTCACGTCGTGCCGACTCGCCGAATCTTGCGAAATGCCGACGGCCAGCATCGCATCGCGCGTACCAATCGCGAAACCTTCTTTTGAGGTGGCACTTTTCCTTGAGAAGACGCTCTTGCTCGTCGAAGTGGATGTCCACGGCGGCGCATCCGATCGCCAATCCGGCAACCATCATAGTCGCGGCTAAAGCACTCGCTATCATGGCCTACGCCTCTAATCGCGTCGCGCCTAGAGCGCCGGCGGCGCCGAAGTTCGCGTGCGCGCCGCAGCGTCGCTTTCCTGCGTACTTGTTCATATGCTCCTCCTCTATGCTTGACGAGGAAATCATCCAGTACGACTTAAAGCGCGCTAATCCCTCCTAATACCACCAGTACCTGATATTAAGACAATCTTATGCGCATAGACCGCGCCATGCAAACCACATTCCCGTCTCCGACCGAGAACGCCTTGGTCGATTCGTGCGACGAGCGCAGTGAGGGTTTAGTTGGCGGTCGAGGCGCCCGGATTTGAACCGGCGACTATGCGCGCCGCAGCGGGAGCGCGCTAGGGCTTGATTATCACTATCGTGCCGTGAGCGAATCGGAATGAGGCTCTGGGCGTTGGCCCTATTTGGCAGCGCGAGGCGATGGGGGGCAGGTGATTTTGCGACCAGGATAGCGGCAGGTGAGGGTGCCTCCTTCGTCGCCGTTCGTGAGCAGGATCCTAGCGCCACGCGGTTCACGAATCACGCCTGCGAGCTGCGGGAACCCAGTCTCGTCAGACGGAGACAGCGTGGTTTTCGCAACGAGGCACCATTTGCCCGCGGCAAGTTTCCATACGGCTAGTTCGCGGGCGGAGGGTCCCCATATCGAGTCATTCCTGGTGTCGAGTACCGCGACGATTTCCTTAAAACCGTCGCCGCCGACCTGAGCGATCTGCGCATAAATCACGTAGGGTGGCCTTTCCCAATCCGGCCACCACACACGGTAGGTGGTGCCGGTCCATCGGAGAATCGCAGCGCCCTGCGCGGCGGTGCGGTCGCGGCCGCGGGCCGGAATGAAAATCTCCGCATTGCCGTCGTGGTCGAGGTCCTCGAAGACGGGCTCGCCTTCGAGAAAATAGTAGTCGCTGATCGGTTCGAGGGAGTGTTTGTGCAGGTCGAGATAGAAAAGGCATTCGCCCGACGAGCCACCGCATCGCGTTTGGAAGACCGCTTTACGAGGAGATTCATCGAGAAACCATGCGCCGGGAGCGTAGCCTTCGGTCGGCGCGCTCAAGGTCAGGTAACGCTGATAACCGCCGCCGGAATAGCGATACACGAGCAGAGCGATCGCATCGCAGCCTGTCTTTTCGCCGGGCCGATAAGGGGTTTGATTGTAAGGCGCAAGACAGTCCGGGGCGTTATACTGAGGCCAGTAATCGACGAAAACTTGTGGGACGCCGTCGCCGAGTAGATTGAAAACTCCATCGAAGTTGGCAGTGCGACTATCGCCAATAATTTTGGCGTCCGAAGCGGGAAGAGTCCCAAGAGAAGTACATTGCGAATGATCGTTTGCCTCGATTGCGCAGACGGTACCGTCACGCAGTATCACGGCCGGTTGCGACCCGACGCCGCTCGCCTTTCGGACTACATCGGTGACGCTGAAGGTCCGCAACGTACCCGCGTTCGCGCCAACGAATGAGCATCCGATAAACGCGAGTATGATCAGTAGCCGCGCCGTGATCACTTCCGCCCGCATCTCTCCTTCCCGCCTTCAGGGCTTGATTATCACTATCGTGCCGTCGGGAAGCAGCCGCTTCAGCTCTTCGACATCTTCGTCGTCCACCGAGATGCATCCCGTGGTCCAGTTGATATTGCCCTGGTTCAGTTCCGGTTCGTCGGTGCCATGGATTCCGATTCTGCCGCCCACGCCAAGCGGATGGCCGTCTTCGTTCGGCACCGCGCCGCCGTCGCGCAGTTCCTCGTAGCGGCGCCGGTCAAGCAGGTTTGGATAGTTCAGCGTCAGGAACCAATCCCAGCGCCGGCTCGGATGCTTCCCGACGATTGTGTAAACGCCTTCGGGCGTGCGCCGGTCTCCCTCCCACAGCTTCGTGCCGGGCTCGAAGCTGCGCCCGAACACGGCGTGGTAGTTCTTAAACATCCGGCCTTTGTAATAGACGATGAGCTGGTGGCGCCTTTTGAAAATATTCACCGACCAGCTGACCGGGTCCATGAAAGTTATGTCGCGCGTCGCTTTGAAGAGAAGTTGACCCGGAGTCGGCACGCGACCGGTTCGGACCCCGTCGATTTTCACCTGCGCGGCAGGAGTTGGCGTCGCGGTCGGCGTCGGCGTGAGAGTGGCCCAAGGATCGGGCGGCTCCGGCGTCGGCATCCCCGGATCGACATATTTCACCACGGTCGGATCGTAGGGCGGAGGCGGTGGCATCGTGCCCGCTTTCTCCGCATCGCCGGCGGTGATCGGCGTATCTTGCAACATGAGCGCCGCCGAGGATTCGGCGCGCACGGGCTCGGCCGCACACATCGCCACCATGGTCGCGGCAACCAATACGGCGGCGATCGATCCAACAGTCCGGCCCATCAACTCCAGCAAAGCTCCAGCATCGCGGTCACATTCTCTATTTTGGGAACGCTTGGTGTGTAGATCAATCGCCAAGCCGGGTCAATCTGCCGCGCTATCCGCTTTGACGGTCGGCAAAATCGTCTGATAGCATCCGCCCGCGGAGAGATTTGGATGGCGATCGAAAAGAACGAGCTGCGGCGCGTGATGGGTCATTTCGCGACCGGTGTTACCGTGGTCACGTCGCGTCGCAGCTCGGGCGAGCTGCACGGCCTGACGGCCAACGCGTTTACCTCGGTCTCGCTGGTTCCTCCGCTGGCCCTGGTTTGCGTGGACAAGAAGGCCGAGAGCTATCCCTGCTTCGAGGAGAGCAAAATCTTTACCGTCAATGTACTGGCCTCCGACCAGGAAGCGTTGTCGCGCAAGTTTGCGGTCAGCGGCGGCAACAAATTCGAAGGCGTCAGTCACAAAATTGGCGCCAACGGCGCCCCGATCCTCGACGGCGCGCTCGCTTATCTCGAGTGCAAAGTGACCAACGCGATCGATGGCGGCGACCATACGATTTACATCGCCGAGGTCGAGCAGGCCGAAACGCCCCGCGAGGGCAAGCCGCTGCTGTTTTTCCGCGGCGGATACCGTGAGCTCGGCGACTAGATCGCCCATCCCAACGTGAGCTCCCCGGCCCGAATCCCCGCAATCAGCGTTTTCCTGCCGTCGCATAACGAGGAAGGCAACGTCGAGCGCGTCGTGCGCTCATACCTGGCCGAATTGCCGCGCGTCGCAGACGACTTCGAGATAATCGTGGTTGACGACGGCAGTCGCGATCGCACCGGCGAAATCGCCGAGCGCCTAGCCGCGGAGGATACGCACGTCAAGCTCGTACGCCACCAGGTCAACCAAGGCTACGGCGGTGCGGTGATCTCCGGAATTCGGGCCGCGACCAAGCAGTACGTGCTGCTATGCGACGGCGACGGGCAGTTCGATCCTTCAGATCTCGAGCGTTTGACCGCGTTTGTCCCCCAATACGACGTCGTTGCCGGGCACCGAGTGCGCCGTGCCGACCCTCTGATTCGCAGAATCAACGGCAAGGCGTGGACCCTGCTGGTTCGGGTGCTACTCGGCATCACGATCAGCGATATCGATTGCGGCTTCAAATTGTTCAAGCGCGAGAAGCTCGAGGGGATGGATTTGCGCGCGCATGGCGCGATGATCTCGACTGAGCTGATGGCGCGGCTGGCCGGCCGTAATGCGAAGGTAATAGAAGTGGACGTGAAGCATCTGCCCCGGCTGACGGGCGAGCAGTCGGGCGCCAATCTCAAAGTGGTCGCGCGGGCATTTAAGGAGCTAATCGCGCTCTATCGAGAGCTCAGGGCCGAGCGCCGGGCGCGCGGTTAGGGGGCGGGGGCGACCGTGAAGGGATACCAGCGCAGACGCAAAGCGGATAGACGATAGACCGATTGCGTCATCGCGGAGCGTCCTCCCGGCGAAATTCCCTTGTAGTTCCACGGAGATCTTGCCGTCACGCCGATGGCACGGGTATAGCAATACCCTTAATAGTCACTTTGCGGTCCATTAAGGGCCGCCCAGATCAAGGAGATCCAAGAGTATGAAGCGCACCCTTTCAGTTCTTTCCGCAGCTTTCTTCGCCGCCGCGTTGGCGATGCCGGCTTTCGCCCAGGATGCCCCGGCTGCAGCTCCCGCGGCCGAGGCGAGCGCGGCAGCCCCGGCCAAGGTAGCATCGGCGGCCAAGCGTAAACATCGTCGCCACAAGAAGGCGACGGCCGTAGGCGAGGCAGCTGGCTCAAAAGCTGGCGCCGAGGCAGGAGCAGCGGCAGGAGAAAAGGCCGGTGCAGCGGCTGGTGGCGCGGCGGCTCCCGCTCCCGCTACTCCGTAATTTCGCTCAGGCTTGATAGCCACGAGGGCGGCTGCATTGGCAGCCGCCCTCGTTCGATTCGCTTAAGGTCTATCGATCCACCCAGGATCGGGGGGCAAAGATGGCTTCGCCCCCGGCGTCCGGCCAGCCGCGTGAACCCGGATTTATCCGGTCCGCGGCTGGCACGACGCCTTTTTTTTCCGCTCGCGGCGTTAAAAACACACTGCGCGTTTTTTTGTAGCGAAAATTCCTGCTAACATCAGATTTCTTCCTGCGGGGACGCGGGAGATAGTAAGTTGTTGAGTTGTCGCCGTTCGAGCATTTGTCTTTTGGTTCTGATTGCGCTGGTGCTCCAGTCGCCGGTCAGCGCGCGGGCCAGCGCTAAAAGCAGTTCTTACGACGAGCAAGTTTGCGATCCGCTGGCGGATTACTTTCTGGGTATGGAAGATTACCCTGAGGCAATCCGCCGTCATCGCATCGTGATCAGCGACGATCCCACCAACGCGCTCGCGCATTACCATCTGGGTTTCGCCTACGGCGTCGTCGGACAGCATCGCCAGGAACTCGCCGAGTATCAGAAGGCGATCGGCCTTGGCCTCGATGACTGGCAGTTGTTCCTGAACCTCGGCCTGCTCTACCTCGAAAACGGGCAGACTCGCGACGCGACTCAAGTGCTGCGGCTGGCGGCGCTGCTCGGACCGGAACGGCCCGAGACCCATTTCAACCTCGCGCTGGCATACGAGCGGCGCGGCGCGCTCGCACAAGCCGAGCAGGAAGCGCTACTGTCGCTACGAATTGATCCGAGTCAACCGGACGCGCGCAACACCCTGGCCGCAATCTACGCCGAGGAAGGCAACTACGTCAGGGCGAGCCAGGAATGGAACGAACTGGTTGGTGAGATTCCCGATTACGCGCCGGCGCGGACCAACCTCGCGATTCTGCAACACGTCAAGAGCAGCGGCTCGAAGGGCGCGCCCGAATCAAGCGGTTTCATCCGCATTCCTTGAACGGGACGAATCGGATTTCGACAGGAGACAAACCGGTGGTGGAATTGGGCAGGTGGAGGCGGGCAATCGTTAATTTAAAATCTGCGGTCTTGTTTGGCTCGGCAATGATGTTGAGCGCGGCCGTCGTGTTCGCGGCGTCGCCCGCGGGCGCGACCGCGCAATCGCGCCGGCATAAGGCGGTCCGGTCGAAGCGGACGGCAAGAGCGACGGGAGCCCCGCTCTACAAGGGTGCGCTGCTCGAGGATGCCGACAGCGGCCGCGTGCTGATGGCGTACAACGCCGACATGGAATGGCCGCCGGCCTCGATGGCCAAGATGATGCTCCTGCTGGTCACGCAGGAGCAGATCAACGCCGGTCGTTTCAAGTACGATGACCTGGTCAGAATTTCCGAACGCTCCGCGCATACCGGCGGCTCGCGCATCGGCCTCAAGCAGGGCGACGTCTATCCGCTGCGCGAGTTGATGAAAGCGGCGCTGGTCAAATCGGCCAATGACGCCGCGGTCGCAGTCGCCGAAAAGATCGGCGGATCGGTCGAGGCGATGGTCCGCATGATGAACGAGCGGGCGCAGGAACTCGGGATGACGCATACGCAGTATCGGACCGTCGATGGACTGCCGCCGCGTCCGGCCCATGATGCGGATCGCACCGACGCCTACGACCTGGCCACGGTCGGTCGCGCGATCATCCGCGAGACCAGTCTGCTGAGCTGGTCGAGCCAGCAGAAGATCGATTTCGACAACGGCGTCTGCATGCTGAACAATACCAATCATCTGATCGGGCATTTCGAAGGATGCGACGGGCTCAAGACCGGATTCACGTTTCAGGCGGGGTTCAACGTCACGAGCACGGCCAAGCGCGGCGGCATGCGGCTGATCGCGGTGATTCTCGGCGCCCCGTCGAATCAGCAACGCTTTGCGCAGGCGGCGAAAGTGATGGAGTGGGGCTTCGAGCAATTCACCTCGGTGCCGCTGCTCAAGTCCGGCCAGCCGCTTCCGGTCCAGGTGCAGGTCAGTTCGGGCCCGCTGATTCAACCGGTCGCGGCGAGCGATCTCAAAGTTGTGGTGCCGAAGGCCGATGCCTCGGCGGTCACGCTCGTGTACGATGTACCGCCGGCAATCGATGGGCCGGTCGTGACGGGAGAACCGCTCGGACGAGTGATCGTGCAGAACCAGGGGCAGGCGATGACCGAAGTGATGGCGATAAGCCCGGTAGCGTTCGCCGCCCCGCAGACCGGACCGGGCGAGGCGTACAACGCATCGGCGCCGCCGTCGTATAATCCGAACCAGGAGAACCAATGAAGGTAGCCTCGAAGCAGCGAAATCGGCGCAATCGCAAACTTGCGCGCAAGAAGAAGAGCGATCCGCATCAGGCGAAGTCACGGCTGCGCAAGATGCGCCGCACGCGCATTCGCGGCAAGTAGTTCGCGCGCGCGTCGCGATCTGTTTTCGATGGGCGGCCCTTACCGGGTCGCCCGTTCGTTTGTGACGCGACGGAAAACCCGCGACTATCGTCGGTGTCTCGGCAATCGAGCCGGTGCTGGTTCAGTTTCTCGATCCGAAGACTGCGACGGGCCTGATTCTGACTGATCGAAAAGAGCTGAGGAGAGCAATTCACACCATCGGTAGTGGTTTTGGGACGGCTGCGCTCTATGGCTAGCTTTGTTCCGTCAAAAATAATTTTTGCCAGACGCAGGGGTCGCCCGATTTCGGGCGAGGCGAGTGAGTACGGGACATCCTGGCGGTTGACCATAGCGTACGCATAGCACGCTGCATCAGCCGGGGTCAGGCTGAACTAATTCATCCCCATTGACAGCCGTAGGTTTGTTTATGGCGGCGGAATGTTTCCGGGCGCAGGCTGCACTCTCACCTACCTCGCTACGCTCGGCCTCCTCTCCCGTGAAAGAAGGCGATTATGCCGACCTTGACTAGCAACGGGTGCTGGGTCTATGCTCTGCCCTATGGCAGACGAAAAAGACAAAGAGAAAACCGAAGCGGTCGGGGAGTTTTTGAGAGCGTTCACGGAACGGAACGCAGACATTCGCAAGTTCTTGGACAGCTACGCCACTGCGGGGGAACAAACCCGCAAGTGGGCCGAAGATCTGACGAAGCACGCCGCATCCAAAGTGAACGCCCTGAACGCCGCGACGTTGGGGGTGGGAAAACAGGTTGCCGAGATCGCGGAATGGATGAAATCGCTGGACGAAGTGCTGCGGTTAACGAAGGAAGGAAAACTTGGGGCGTATTCCGACGATACGCCGGTCCCAGAATTGATGGAAAGGATGAGGCGGTTAAAGGAAGCGCAAAAGACCGCCCTCGAAACTGGTCAAGTAGATTTAGCGGCGGCCAACGAATGGCTTATAAGCCGCTGGCCAGCACATCGACCCTGCCCGCTCTGCAATCACGAAGAGTGGGCAATCGGCCCTTCTTTCACTCAAATTCCGACAAGTACCCCCGGATTGCAAAAACCGCCACGAATCAACCCGTGCGTCGCCGTCGTATGCGGTCACTGCGGCAATACGATTCTTCTGAATGCCATAATCATGGGTCTTCTTCAGAGCGAGGGCTAAGCAGATGCAAACAGAAGAATCTGCCCCGATCGCGCCTGTTGGAGAGAAGCCACTCACAATACGTAACGACCTCACCCTGGTTCCGCCGAGCGGCGATATGACACGGCAGGTTGTGATCTATCGCAATACTTGGGTGCGGCTGATCGGCGAACTCGATCAATGCAAACTCTACGGCGCCGGAGTGCTCTCGAATCTCGCCAGTGGCGCGTTTGGAATTTTGTTGTCCGCAGGCATTCAAACAAAGCTTGCCTACGACCCAAAACAGCCGTCGCTTTGGGTTCCGTGGGTAATAGTCGCCGCATGCTCTTTCTTTGCGTGTGGGGTGTTCGCGTACTGTGCCCACTATGTCCGTAAGCGCGAAAATGCGTCCCTTCAATCCGTGATTGCTGAGATGGAAGAACATCGCGAACGTTGGGGCTGAAAATGTACAAGCAAAAGATCATTCATTTTTTCTGCCGTCCCTGCGGCGAGTATCACCTAAAAACGCACCCGCACTATGCGGCGCAGAAACGCAGAGCCGCGAAGCGGCGCGCGCTCAAAGCTTCTGCCGCCAATCAGGTGTAGCACCGTGCTCTCGGAAACAAATCCAATTGCGTCGGCTTTCTGGCTGGCGACCGCTGAAGCGCCCGCCAGTCAGGTCGCTTCAGCATCCTGCTATCGCCTTCCCGAAAATGTCGCTTTCCTTGCGATTGTTGAACCGAAACGAAAACTCATTCAAATACAGCGGCAGATATTTCTTGCTGACGTTGTGGTACGTGCCGACGATCCCGCGCTTCAACAGCGACCAAAACGATTCGATATTGTTCGTATGGACTTCGCCGCGAACATATTCTCCTTGGCCGTGGCGAATCGTCTGATGGGGGTAGCCCTGCCAGCGATCCAAATACTGGTAACCGCTATGTTCATCGGTCGCGACCAGCGACACTTTCTGACTAACCGCTTCGGCCACAAATCGGCTCATAGTGGGCATGTCGGCGTTCTCGATCATTTTGCAGACCACGTTGCCCTTGCGCGCGATAGCGCCAATGACGGGAGTTTTATCCCACCCGCCAGTCTTGTGATGCTTCTTATTGGCGTGCCGGTTACGGTCACTTCCGCCGATATAGGTTTCGTCAACCTCGACGATGCCCATCAGTTGGCGAAAATCCGGATCGGCCAATCCGGCGCGAAGCCGATGGCAAATAAACCATGCGGTGCGATACGAACCGGACCCGATCATCCGATGGATTTGAAGTGCGCTGATTCCCTTTTTGCTGGTCAGCATCAAGTAGAGAACCTTGAACCAGATCAACAACTTGTAATTCGTGTTCTCGAAAACCGTATTGACGGTGACCGAGAACCTGTAAGGAGCGCGCGGAGTCTTCCCGCATTTGGTGCACTGCCAATGAAAGGGCCGCGCCTTGCTCGCGTAAACCTTTTCATTTCCGCAACGTGGGCAACGGACGCCCTTCGGCCAGCGTTGATCGCGGAGATACGCCTTGCAGGAATCCTCATCAGGAAACATGCGGTCGAATCCCCCAAGGGTCAACTGTTTTACGATCAGCTTCGGTTCGTGTTCTGCCTGATTGTTCTTGCGCATGAATCAAATATAGCGCATCCCACCATGATAGTCAAGGGGTGCATAATCGCCTGAAATAACGGGCGAGGTAAGAAGCCGAAGTTGTTGGCAATCGAACGGCGCGAAATTGACAAACGCCGCGGCGGGCGGTTACCAATGTACGTGCCCCTCGGATCGACAACCTCGAACAGCGGAGAAAGTTTCTGGCCGACGTCTCAGTGATCGCCGTCGTACCGGCGCGGTACGCGTCTTCCCGCCTGCCCGCAAAGGCGCTGGCGGAGATCGCGGGAGTGCCGATGGTGGTCCGGGTGTGGCGGCAGGCGTCGAAGGCAAAGTCGGTTGCGCGCGTGATCGTTGCGACCGACGACGAACGAATCGCGGCGCCGGTGCGCGCGGCCGGCGGCGAAGCAATCATGACCTCGCCGGCGCATCAGAGCGGCACCGATCGAATCGCCGAGGTCGCATCCAAGATTGTCGCCGACGTCTATCTCAGCGTGCAGGGCGATCAACCGTTTATCGCTCCGGCGGATCTCGATGCGCTGGCGGCGGCGATGCGCTCCGACGCGTCGATTCAAATGGCGACGCTGGCGGCGCCGATCGAAGACCTGGCCGAATGGACGAATCCGAGCAAGGTGAAGGTCGTGTGCGGCGCCGACGGGAACGCGCTATACTTTTCGCGAAGTCCGATTCCACACGCGCGCGGCGGCGGGATGCCCAAAGCGGCGCTGCGCCATATCGGTGTTTATGCTTATCGGCGCGAGTTCCTCATGAAATTCGCCGCCCTGCCGATGGGTGTGTTGGAGAGCCTGGAAAAGCTCGAGCAGTTGCGCGCGCTCGAGCATGGCTACACGATCAGAGTGGTTAAATCGGTGGCGCCTTCGCTGGAAGTGGACACCGCGGACGACTTGGCGCGCGCCCGCGCGTTGGCGGCTGAATCAACTCGTTGAGGATGGGGAGGGATTCGACGTGGAGCGGGGAAAGACAAAATTTATTTTCGTAACCGGCGGCGTGGTCTCGTCGCTTGGCAAGGGCCTGGCCGCGGCGTCACTGGGCGCGCTGCTCGAGGCGCGCGGGCTCAAGGTCACGCTGCTGAAGATGGATCCCTATATCAACGTGGATCCCGGCACGATGAGTCCCACCCAGCACGGCGAAGTGTTCGTAACCGACGACGGCACCGAGAGCGATCTCGATCTGGGCCATTACGAGCGCTTCGTGCAGACTCCGATGGGCCGGCGCAACAACTGCACCACCGGCCAGATCTACGACACGGTTATTCAGAACGAACGGCGCGGCGACTACCTGGGCGCGACCGTGCAGGTGATTCCGCATATCACCGACGAGATCAAACGGCGCATCTTGAGCGCTGCCGAGGGCGCGGACCTGATCATCGTCGAAATCGGCGGGACGGTCGGCGATATCGAAAGCCTGCCGTTCCTGGAAGCCGTGCGCGAGTTCCGCTGGGACCTCGGCCGCGAAAATGTCCTGTACGTGCACCTGACGCTGGTGCCGTTTATCCCCACCGCTGGCGAGCTCAAGACCAAGCCCACGCAGCACAGCGTCAAAGAGTTGACCGGCCTGGGGATTCAGCCCGACATCCTGCTCTGCCGATGCGATCGCCAACTCGAACAAAAGCTCAAGGCGAAGATTGCCCACTTCTGCAACGTCGAGGAGAACTGCGTGATCTCGGCGCCGGACGTGCCGACGATCTACGAAGTGCCGCTGCGTTTTCACGACGAGGGTTTCGATCAGCGCGTGTGCGAGAAGCTCAACATCTGGACCGGCGCGCCGAACCTCTCCAAGTGGCGGCGAATCGTCAAGACCGCGCAAAATCCCAAAGTTACCCTCAACGTCGCGGTGGTCGGCAAGTACGTCAACCTGCAGGATGCGTACAAGAGCCTGCACGAAGCGATCGCGCACGGCGCGATCAGCAATGAGGCCCGGGTCAACATCGACTACGTCGATTCCGAAGAGCTCGAAAAGCAAAACGTCGAGGAGCGGCTGGCCCAGGCCCACGCGATAATCGTTCCCGGCGGCTTCGGCGAGCGCGGCACCGAGGGCATGATTCGCGCCGTCCGCTACGCCCGCGAAAACGGTGTGCCGATTCTCGGCATCTGCTACGGCCTGCACATGATGGTGATCGAGGCGGCGCGCGACCTGCTCGGCCTCAAGCGCGCCAACACCTCCGAAAACGCGCCCGACTCGCCCGACCCCGTCATTGCCATCATGGAGTCGCAGCGCGACGTCTCGAAAAAGGGCGGCACGATGCGCCTGGGCGCGTACCCGTGCATGCTGAAGTCGGGCTCGCTGGCGGCGTCGCTGTACCGCAAGGCGCGCATCTCGGAGCGCCATCGCCATCGCTTCGAAGTAAACAACGCATATCGCGAGAGGCTCGAGAAAGTCGGCCTCATCGCGACCGGCACTTCACCCGACAACAGCCTGGTCGAGATAATGGAGTTGAAGGGGCATCCGTGGTTTCTCGGCTGCCAGTTCCATCCCGAGCTGAAGTCGCGTCCGCTCGATTGTCATCCGCTGTTTCGCGGTTTGATTCGCGCGGCCGTACAGCGCCGCTCGGAGCTTGCGGTGAAGAGCCCGAAGGTGCGGGAGCTGAGATCGGTTTCGTGAGCGTGGCCCGGGTCAAAGCCGGCGACGCCGTTTTTGGCGGGCCGGAACTCGTGCTGATTGCGGGTCCATGCGTGATCGAGAGCTACGAATCATGCATCCGCCACGCGACCCGGCTGGCTGATATCGCTCGTCGCGCCAAGCTGCCGTTGGTCTTCAAGTCTTCATTCGACAAGGCCAATCGCACCAGTCACAGCTCGTTTCGCGGCCCCGGCTTGATCGCCGGGCTCGAGATTCTGGCGCGCGTGAAGCGCGAGGCCGGCGTGGCCGTGCTGACCGACATCCACGAACCGTCGCAAGCCGTGGCCGCGGCCGAGGTCGTCGACGTGATTCAGATTCCCGCGCTGCTCTCCCGCCAGACCGATCTTATCGACGCCGCCGCGAAGACCGGGTGCGCCGTTAACATCAAGAAGGGCCAGTTCCTCGCCCCGTGGGACATGAAGGCGGTGGTCGCGAAGGCCGAGGCGGCCGGTACGCGGCGAATCATTCTGACCGAGCGCGGGTGTTCGTTTGGCTACAATAATCTCGTCTCCGACATGCGATCGCTCGTGATAATGCGCGGATTCGGCTACCCCGTCGTCTTCGATGCGACCCACTCGGCGCAGCTTCCGGGCGCGGGCGCCGGCGGCGAACGCTCGGGCGGTCAGCGCGAGTTCGTAGCGCCGCTGGCGCGCGCGGCGGCTGCGGCGGGAATCGACGGAATTTTCATGGAAGTGCATGAGGATCCCGACCGCGCGCTCAGCGATGGCCCCAATTCATATCGGCTCGACGACCTGCCGGCGTTGCTCGACACGCTCAAGCGAATCCATCACCTGTCCCGCGAGGCCGACTGATTTGCGCTAACCGGGTTTGTGTGGGGTTACGCGCGGTGGTTGCAAAGTAGCGAGCGCAAGTTCGCGCTGTTTTGCAAGTATGGTGCCGAAGCGCCGCTCGGTTTACTTGGAAAAAAGCGCTTGATACCCTCAAGCATCGGAGAGATTGATGTTGAGTCCCAGGCAAATCGCCAGGGCGCTGGCCGGTTTCGGAGCGGCCGCGCTTATTTTCCTGCTGATTGCGACCATTTGGATCGTGCGCCATCGCTCCGCTGCTAAAGTGTTGCCGGCCGCGGCCGGGATGGTCCCCGGAACTCTCCTTCGTGCGCATAATTTTCATTGGACGCAGATGAAAGCCGGCGAGCGGCAGTGGGTGCTGACCGCGGCCGAGGCTGACTACGCCGCTGACAAGACCACGCTGAAGCTGACCGACGCTGTGGTCACGATGGACTCGTCGGACGGCAAGCCGGTGGTCGTCAATGCACCGCATGCGGATTTGACCTTGAACGGGAATCATGTGACGCGCGCGTATTTGACCGGAGGCACGGTCATCCACTTCGGCGATTACGTTCTCAGCACCGATTCCGCGACCTTCATGCCTGATGATGACAAGGTCGAAGCGCCGGGTCTCGTGACGGTCGTCGGCGACGGACTGAAAGTGACTGGGGTAGGGCTGAGCGGTCATCCCAAAACGCGTGTCTTCCAGCTCAATACGCAGGTGGAGACCGTAGTCACACCGAAGAACGATAGTGAAAAATCCAAGCAAAGTTAGTCGGGCGTCGCGTATCGTCGCGACTGCGATAGTCGCAATTGCGCTCGCATCGCCGGCATGGGCTCAGGACGGCGTCAATGCGCCGAGGTCGTCGCCGGATTCAGGGCCTGCGATGGGTTCGGGCACGGTCGGTGATTCGATCCGCAACGAACCGGCGAATTCGGCGTCGCCGGCCGCGTCCGCTCCCCAGCCCGCCAACAGCGACGATTTAAGCGGCGATTCGATCAGCGTGACCGGTGGAGTGCCGGGCACGCCGCCATCTGCGGCTGCATCGGACACCAACGGCAGCGGCTCGCAGGCTCAACCGTCGGTGGCGACGGCTCCGGCCGAAGCGCCGCCTTCGGCGCCGGCCGTCGCGATCGCGCCTGCTCCGGCAGAAGCGCCGCCTTCGGTGGCGGCTGTGCCGGTCACCGCAGCAGACGTTGCACCCGCCGCGGCGCCGTCAATTGCTACGACCACGACCGCTCCGGAGGCGGTTGCCCCGGAATCAATGCCAGTAACGACCGCCGCGACAGCCCCGCCGGCTGGCGCGATTGCGCCGCCGATGACGCTCGCGCCGGTCTCGGCTGACGTGCCCGCAGCCGAACCGCCGACTTTTGCGGCGAGCGCTCCCGCAGCCGCGACTCCCCCGGCGAGCGCCACCGCGCCGGCCGAAGCTGTCGCGCCGCACAAGGCGCACAAGGCGTCCGGCGGCGAAACCAAGCTCGCGTCAAATGCTCCCCAACAAGGCGGTGCGTTCGGGGGTATGCAATTCGGCAACAACAAAGCCCCGATCGATATAAAGTCCAAGTCGATGTCGCTCGATTACCAGAATCATTCGGTCCTGTGGGTGGGAGATGTGCACGCTACCCAGGCGGACGCTCAACTTACCAGCGATCAGCTGCGGGTAAACTATCTCGACAAAGACTTCAAACAGATGAAGGACATGGTCGCGGACGGGAACGTTCGGCTCAGCCAGGGCACGCGATGGGCCACCGGCAAGCACGGCGTAATGGACCAGACCAACCACACCGTAGTCTTGACCGGCAGTCCGGTCGCGCATGACGGCAACGATCAGATTACCGGCTGTAAGATCACGGTGTATCTCAACACCAGCCAGAGCGTGGTCGATTGCGCTCATGCGGTACTGTTCCCGCATTCGGAGGCATCGCCGGGTGCGGGCGCGGCGCCGGCCGCTGCAACGGATTAGCAAACAATTCTTCGATGGCGCTGGAAGTAAAACTCGGACAGGACCTGCGGCTTCGCCAGCAACTGGTGATGACGCCGCAGCTCCAGCAGGCGATCAAAATTCTGCAGCTTTCGCTCCCTGAACTCGAAGCGATCGTGCAGTCGGAACTCGAACAGAATCCGATGCTCGAGCCGCTCGATCAGAGTCCCGCCGAAGCCGCTTCCGAATCCGAGGTGTCCGATCCCGAGGCCCCCGCCCAAGCCGACGGTGAACCGTTGCCGGCCGAGGCCGACGGCGCCGCCGGCGCAAATTCCGACGACGATTGGGAAACCGGCTCGCGCGAGGAAAAACCCGCGCCCAGCGTCGAGACCGAAGCGCGTGACGCCGCGCTCGAACTCAAGGAACTCAACAATCTCGAAAAGCTCGACTGGCGCGAATATCTCGAGACCTATTCGAACAACTGGCAGGAAAGCACGCCGCCTGATTCCGACGACGACCATCGAAGCGCGCTGGAAAACACGCCCCTGCGCCGAAGCTCGCTCGAAGACCACATGATGTGGCAGCTGAGGCTTTCGAACCTGACCGAATCCGACCAGCAAATCGGCGCGACCATCATCTACAATCTCAACCAAGACGGATACCTGGAAACTCCGCTCGATGAGCTGGCGGCGCAGCTCGAAGTTGAGCCCGCCGAGGTCGAGCGCGTGCTCGCGCGCGTGCAGCGCTTCGATCCGCCCGGTGTCGCCGCGCGCGATCTTCGTGAATGTCTGCTCGCGCAGTTGCAGAACCTGGGGATGGAAGAGTCGCTGGCGGCGCGAATCGTCAGCAATCACCTGGATTTGCTCGAAAAGCATCGCTACACCGAAATCGCCAAGGTTCTCAGCGTGCCGGTCGAAACAGTCGGGCAGTCGGCCAAAATAATCTCGCTGCTCGAACCCAAACCGGGACGCGACTACGGCGGCGACGAGCCGACTTACGTGGTGCCCGACGTTTATATCCAAAAGGTTGGCGAGGATTACGTCGTCACGCTCAATCGCGACGCGGTGCCGCGCCTGCGCCTGGCAGGCTACTACCAGCGGGTGCTCAATGACGTGGACGTTGCGCCCGAGACGCGGGAGTATCTGCAGGAACGGCTGCGCTCGGCCCGCTGGCTGGTCAAATCGATCTACCAGCGCCAGCAGACGATCTTCAAGGTCGCAACCTCGATCGTGAAATTCCAGCGCGCGTTCTTCGATCACGGCATCAGCCTGCTCAGGCCGCTGGTGCTCAAGGATGTCGCCGAAGATATCGGGATGCACGAATCCACGATCAGCCGCGCGACCGCCAACAAGTACGCGCATAGTCCGCAGGGAATCTACGAGCTGAAGTTTTTCTTCACCTCGGGGGTTAAGGGCGCCAGCGGCGAAGACGTGAGCGCCGAGACGGTCAAGGAACAGATCCGCGGGATGGTGACGGCGGAGATTCCGCAAAATCCACTGTCGGATCAGGTGATCGCGGAGATGCTGCGGGCCCGGCAGATCAATATCGCGCGGCGCACGGTGGCCAAGTATCGACAGGCGATGGGAATCCCTCCGTCGGCAAATCGCAAGCAGATCGGATGACGGCGCCGGACGCGGGCAACGAAAAACGAAAAACGAAAAACGAAAAAAAACAAGATGAGTAAAATCGATAAACAGGGAAAGCGCGGCCGGGCGACGGCCCGAAAGGTGCGGCGCGCGGCGCGGATCGCCGACGCCCCCGCGACTCAAGTGACGGTGACGTTTCGTCACGTCGAGCCATCCGATGCGCTCCGGCTGTACGCGGAACGAAAATTCGCGCACGTTGGCAAATTGATCAAACGCACCTGCCAGGCTCATCTGATTCTCACGGTTGACAAATACCGGCAGCACGGCGAAGTTACCGTCAAATCAGGGCGCCTGTCGGTGAGCGCGCAGGAAGAAACCAAGGATCTTTACTCGGTGATCGATCTGCTCGCGGACAAGGTCGGACGCCAACTGAAGAAGCACCTGGAAAAATTCAAGGCGAAGAAAGTCAGGTCGCCCTCGACCGGCGAGGTGCTTAGCGCCGGCGAGGAAACTTGATTCGCGGCGGGATGCTCCGGCTGCGAGTTCGCCAATCCGTATCCGCATATCTCAATTTTGATTTTTCACTTTCTCACTGGACCTTGATGACGAGATGAAAATTACCGATATCCTCAGCCCTGACATGGCCATTGCCGACTTGAAGGGCGCCACCAAGCCCGAGGTCTTGAATGAACTGGCCAAAGCGCTGGCCGCCAAGTACAAGGAGATTAAGCTTGCTGACCTGACCGCGGTGCTGGCCGAGCGCGAGCGGCTGGGCTCGACGGCGATCGGCGACGGAATCGCAATCCCGCACGGCAAGCTGCGCGGCGTGACCAAGATAATCGGAGTGTTCGGCCGCCATGCCCAGGGAGTCGATTTCGATTCGCTTGACGGCGGCCCGTCGCAACTGTTCTTCATGCTGGTCGCGCCGGAGGATTCCGCCAGCCTGCATCTGAAAGCCCTTGCGCGCGTGTCGCGATTGCTTAAGGACGGGGCTTTTCGAAGCCGCCTGCTCGCGGCCAAGGACAGCGCCGAGCTGTATTCCCTGATCAAGGAAGAAGACAACAAGTACTGAGGCGATGAACCGCGTCCGCCTCACGGCGCGGCGCAAACCCAGAGCCCGATGAGCTCACCTCAGCCACCTCGCCTGATAATAGTTACCGGTGTCTCAGGATCGGGACGCGCATCTGCGATGCGCGTGCTCGAGGACCTCGGCTTCTACTGCGTCGATAATCTCCCGGTTGCGCTGGCGCCCAATGTCGCGATGCTCGCCGCGGGACGCGATCCCGCTCTACGGGGCGTCGCGCTCGGGGTGGACTCGCGCGAGCGGCTGTTCTTCCCGCAATGGCCGCGGGTATTCGCGGAACTCGATGCCGCCGGAATCCGTCCCGAAGTGATTTTTGTTGACGCGTCCGACGACGTGCTCGCGCGCCGCTACTCTGAGAGCCGCCGGCCGCATCCGATGGCTGCAAGCGGAGCGACTGTCGCCGAGAGCATTCGCCGCGAACGTCTTGCGCTGGCCGAGATGCGCGAGCGGGCCGACCGGGTGATCGATACGACCGCGCTCACGGTCCACGAACTGCGCGAGGTGGTCACCGCGGCCGTGCTGGGCGCGGGCGCGGGATCCAGGATGTCGATATCGATAGTTTCTTTTGGTTACAAATACGGATTGCCGGTCGGAATGGACGTCGTGCTCGACGTGCGGTTTATTCCCAATCCGTTCTTTGTCCACGAGTTGCGGCCGCTCACCGGATTGGACCCGCGCGTGCGCGAGTACGTGATGGCGCAGCCGGAGTCGCAGCGCTTTATCGACGAGTTCGGCCGTCTTTTGGATTTTCTGATTCCGCTGTATCGGCGCGAAGGCAAGAGTTATCTGACGGTTGGTCTCGGATGCACCGGCGGACGGCATCGCTCACCCGTGCTCGCGCGCGAGCTGATGAAGCGGATCGAGAGCGGCGGCTTCGAGAGCAGCGTGCGCGACAATGACATCGCGCGTTAGCTGCCGACGCCGCGCCTAGTTCATGATGCTGCCGCAATCGACGTTCATCGTCTGACCGGTGACTCCCGCCGACAACTCGAGCGCGAGGAATAGCGCGACGCGCGCGACTTCCTCCTCCGTCGCCATTCTGTTCATCGCGGCCTGCGCCACGAACTGATCGCGTATTTGCTCGTACGGTCGCTTGAGGGCCTCGGCCCGCGCGCGCATCACGCGCTCGATTCGTTCGCCCTCGATTGCGCCGGGGCAAATGCAGTTGCATCGGATTCCACGCTGACCCCATTCGCCGGCCACCGTCTGCGTCAGCCCGATCATTGCCCACTTCGCCGCCGCGTACGGCGAGCGCATCGGAAAACCGCGCCGTCCCGCGCCCGACGAGATGTTGATGATGTTGCCGGAGCCCTGCTGGTCCATTACCGGCAGCACGGCGCGAGTCGCGAGCCACGTTCCGGTCAAGTCGATATCGAGCGTCTCCTGCCATTCGGCGAGCGACATATCGGTGATCCGCTTGGTCGGCCCCGAGATACCGGCGTTGTTGACGAGAATGTCGATGCGGCCGAATGCCTTCAGCGTCTCGCCGGCCATCTTTGCGCAGTCGGCTTCCTTGGAGACGTCGGTGCTCAGGTAAATCGCGCGGGCGCCGACGCGCTCGAGTTCGGCGCAGGTCTGCTTCATCGGTTCGATCGAACGCGCCGCGATTACAATTTTCGCGCCGGCTGCTCCGTACTTCAGCGCGATCTGTTTGCCGATTCCGTAGCCGCCGCCGGTGATGATTGCGACTTTATCCGGGAGTTCGTTCATGAAAATGGCTTATTCCTTGGCGATCTCGAGAGTCGAGCGCTGCGCCGACTTTAATAGCATCGTGACGCGCCTACAACGCGCGCGCGAAGTCTTGTCTTAATCCGTTGCCGCCCAATATCATTGAGGGCTCATGGCCGCCGTCAATCCAATCGGGACTCGAGCACCCAAGCCGAGCGCAAACGGCTCGAGGCTGATGAACGTCGTGAAGATCGCGGTAATCGCGATCCTGCTTGGCGGCTCGATCTGGCTTCTGATTGCGCACTCCGAATGGTTCACCAATCCCGCCTTGGTCAAAGCCCAGGTAATTCAGTGGGGCGCGTGGGGGCCGGTCGTTTATATGCTGCTGTACGCGGTGGGGCCGTCGTTCCTGGTGCCCGGCGCGGTGATGACTATCGCGGGCGGACTGGCGTTTGGCACCAAATGGGGTTCGGTGTACTCGCTCATCGGCGGCGATGCGGGCGCGCTGATTGCGTTTGCAGCGGGAAGGTTTCTCGGCAAGTCGTTCGTCGAGCGGATCGTCGGCGAGCGATTCGAGTCGATGCTGCGCCGGATCGCCAAGCACGGCTTCCAGATAATCCTTTACCTGCGGATGGTCCCCGTGATTCCGTACAACGCGCTGAACCTGCTGGCAGGGGCGTCTCCGATCACCTTTCACGACTACTTCTGGGCGACGATGATCGGCATGATTCCGGGCACGATCCTGTTCGCCTTTTTGGGCGACGCGCTATGGCATCCGCTCTCGCTGAGGTTCGTCCTTGCGCTGTTGCTGATCGGCGCGTCGGTCGGATGCGGTGAGATCTACCGCCGCTGGTCGCGCGTCAAAATCGACCAGTAGCGATCAAGCGGCTTTCAGCCTTTTGACCCGCCGAAGGGCCGGATTCTTTCGCGCGCGGTAAAGGTCGTACTGCTGCTGCACGTTGAGCCAGCTCTCGGGCGATGAATCGAAGGCGATAGCGAGCCGCAACGCCATCGAGGGGCTGTCGCAACCTCAGCGCGCAGGTTGTTCCCGCTTCGGGAACGATGCTACGCTGTTGACGGTGCGGGTGCTAGCACGACGAACCCTGCTGCGGTTTGTGGAGTCGCTAAAGGGGCAGCAGGGTCAAAAGGCGGTGAAGGGGGCGCTCGATGCGTGGTTTCACGAAGCGCAGCGCGCCGAGTGGCGCAGCCCAGCCGACGTGAAGCGCAACTATGGTGCGGCCAGCATCGTCGGCAGCGACCGTGTGGTTTTCAACATCAAGGGAAACGATTACAGGCTGGTGACCGCGATCAACTATCGTCGCCAGATCATTTTCATCAAATGGATCGGGCCGCACCGGGACTACGATGAGATCGACGCAAGGACGGTCCAGTATGGAGATTAAACCGATTCGGAGCGAGCTGGACTACGAGCGGGCGCTGCGGGAGATCGAGCGTCTGTGGGGCGCCAAAGAAGGAACTCTAGAAGAAGACAGGCTCGACGTGCTCGCGACTCTGGCGGAAGCCTATGAGCGCAAGCATTTTCCGATCGATGCGCCCGACCCGATTGAGGCGATCCGATTCCGGCTCGAACAGGAGGGACTCGACCCGCGGGCATTGGTGGGGGTGATCGGTGGCCGCAGCCGAGTGTACGAGGTTATGAAGCGCAAGCGTGCGCTGTCGCTGGAGATGATCCGCCGCTTGCATGAACGCTTCGGGATACCCGCCGAAGTGTTGATTCGCCCCATCCGCGCCGGCCGTCGCCGCCGCGCTGCGTCAGCCGGCTAGGTGCCGGATTCCCAGCTTGCCAGGTATTTGCGCTGCTCGGCGGTCAGCGTATCGATCTTGAGGCTCATCGCGGCCAGCTTCACGCCGGCGATTTCCTCCTCGATCTCGACCGGTACCTCGTGAACCTTGACCGCGAGCTGCGCGCCCTTTGCCACCCACTCCGACGCCATCGCCTGCGTCGCGAAACTCATGTCCATGACCTGCGCGGGATGGCCTTCGGCGCACGCGAGGTTAACCAGCCGGCCCTCGCCCAGGAGATAGACGATGCGCCCGTTGGACAAATGGTATGCGTCGATGTTGCGGGTGACGTCGCGATCGATCTTTTTCGCGGCGTCGTTGAGGTAAGCGACGTCGATCTCGATATCGAAATGGCCCGAGTTGCTCAGGAACGCGCCATCCTTCATCAGGCCGAAATGCGCGGAAGTGAGCACGTGCTTGTCGCCGGTCGCGGTGATGAAAATATCGCCGACTTTCGCTGCCTCGACCATCTTCATCACCCGGAATCCGTCCATCGCGGCTTCCAGCGCGCGTATCGCGTCGACTTCCGTGACGATTACGTCGGCGCCAAGCCCGCGCGCGCGTGACGCGATACCGCGGCCGCAATAGCCGTAGCCCGCCACCACCACGACCGAACCCGCGATCAGAACACCGGTAGCGCGGATGATCCCGTCAAGCGTGGACTGCCCGGTGCCATAACGATTGTCGAACAGATGCTTGGTCTGTGCGTCGTTGACCGCGACCACCGGAATCTTGAGCGCGCCATCCTTGGCCATCGCCCGCAGCCGGATTACTCCCGTGGTCGTTTCCTCCATGCTCGCCTTGACGCCGGCGGCATGGCCGGCGAACTCGGTGTGAAGCAGGCTGACCAGGTCGGCGCCGTCGTCCATCGTGATCGTCGGACGGCGTTCGAGCACGGCGCGCAGATGGCCGTAGTAGGTGTCGCGATCTTCGCCGTGGATGGCAAAGGTGGGGATGCCGTACTGATCGACGAGCGCCGCCGCCACGTCATCCTGCGTTGAGAGCGGGTTGGACGCGCAGGCGAGCACTTCGGCCCCGCCCGCCTTGAGGGCGCGCAGCAGGTTGGCGGTCTCGCAGGTGATATGCAGGCAGGCGCCCAGCCGCTGGCCCTTGAGCGGCAGTTCTTTCGCGAATCGCTCGCGCAGCCGCCGCAGCACGGGCATCTGCTTGTCGGCCCATTCGATCCGCTTGCGTCCGGCCTCGGCGAGTCCAAGCTCGTGCACGTCGAAGTCGCGGCCGTTTCCGTTGGCGTGGGATTTAGAAATTGCCCTGGCCTTTCTTGCCGTCTTGGCCATCGTGTTCAAACTCCAAAAGTTGCTGTCTGGTTTGATTGAGAGCGCGGGCCGCTATCAGCCGCGGCCGTCGAGCCCGAACGCGCTGCGCAGAGTCTCGGCCATATCGACCCGCTCCCACGGGAACAGCCCGTCATGCGGGGTGCGGCCGAAATGCCCGTAGGCGGCGGTCGGCTGATAGATCGGGCGCTTCAAGTTCAGCGTCTTGATGATTCCGGCGGGCCGGAAATCGAACAGCTCGCGCAGCGTGGCTGAGAGTTTGCTCTGGGGCACAATGCCGGTGTCGAAGGTATCGATGAGTATCGAGACCGGCTCGGCGACGCCGATCGCGTAGGCAACCTGGATTTCGCATTTCGTGGCCAGTCCCGCCGCGACAACATTCTTGGCCACGTGACGCGCCATGTAGCAGGCCGAGCGATCGACCTTGCTCGGGTCCTTGCCCGAGAACGCGCCGCCGCCGTGACGGCCGTAGCCGCCGTAGGTATCGACGATGATTTTGCGCCCGGTGAGCCCGCAATCGCCATGCGGTCCGCCGATGATGAAGCTGCCGGTGGGGTTGACGTGATAGACGGTGGCGCGGGTCAGGTACTGTTCGGGAATCGTTTTCTTGATCAATTCCTCGATCACCGACTCGCGGATTCTTTCGTATTTGACGTCGGGCGAATGCTGCGTCGAGATGACGACCGCCGTCACTTCGACCGGCCGGCTGTCGGCGTAGCGCACCGTGACCTGGCTCTTCGAGTCGGGACGCAGAAAATCGAGCTGACGGGTTTTGCGCAGCTTGGTCAGATTTTCCATCAGCCGATGCGCCATCGCGATCGGCAACGGCATCGCCTCCGGCGTCTCGTCGCACGCGAAACCGAACATCAGGCCCTGATCGCCCGCGCCCTGTTCCTTGTGCAGGCCTTGCCCCTCGGTGACACCCTGCGAGATATCGGCCGACTGCGGCTCGATCGCGGTCAGCACCGCGCACCGGTTGCCGTCGAAACCCACGTCGGCGCTGTCGTACCCGATTTCGACCGCGGTCTGCCGCGCGATTTTCACATAGTCGGGGCGTGCGCGGCTGGTTATCTCGCCGGCCAGCACGATAAGCCCGGTCTTGGCGAGCGACTCGAGCGCGACGCGCGAGTCGGGGTCCTCGGCGATGAGCGCGTCGAGCACGGCGTCTGAAATCTGATCGCACATTTTGTCCGGATGGCCTTCGGAGACCGACTCGGAGGTGAACAGGAAATCCTTAAGCGGCATTCGCGATTGCTCCTTGAAAAGCGCGTTTTCGGGCGCCCCGTCGCAGACTAGGATTCAACTTATGCGGTCGGCGCGCGGGACTGAGAAGTTCAATTGAGTTCTATTCCAGAGGGGTCAGCATAGCGCCTGCCGAAAAGTGCAAAAACGGCAGCGCGCCTCAAGATTTTCGGGTAGTGAAGGGTATAACTGACCAATCGGACAGAATCAAGACGGCGGCCAGCCAACGCTGTTCGGTGCGCCGCGACCACCGCGAGTCAGCCCGCTCATTCCTCGCCGAAGCGCTCGTCGAACAACGTCTGCACGGCTTTGAGAGCCTCGCGCGCGTCGGCCCCTTCGGCGCGGACCTTGAGCCTGGAGCCCTGGGCGGCGCCCAGCATCATCAGGCTGGTCATGCTCTTGGCGTTGACCAGGTTCTTGCCCCGGCCAATCATGACCTGCGAGGCGAATTTCGCGGCCGTCTGCGCCAGCGCGGATGCGGCGCGCAGATGAAGTCCGAGCCGGTTCCTGACCTCCACGGTCGCCTCCGCCGCATTCACGAGCATTACGATAAAGGTATCGCCGGCTTCGGTAAACGACCGCGCGCGATCAATCCGCTTGCGGAACTGTCCGGGCCGTGCGAGCAAGCTCGACGCCGGCCCGCCGCCCGCTCACTTCAGCGCCGGCATGATACTCCAGCGGGATGAAAAGCAGCGACGACAGCAGCGCGAGGACTCCCATGACCATAAAGGCCGGGGTGAAATCATGCACCGACAGATGGGCCGCGCTGCGCGCGCCCATGCTCATGTGCAGCACCATCGCGCCTATCGCCACACCCAGGCTCAAAAACAGTTGCTGCGCCATGCTCGACAGGCTGCTCGCGCCGCTCATCATCGCGTTGGACACGTCGGCATAGGCCAGGCTGCCCAGCGCGGTGAATTGAAGCGAGCGGAAGAATCCTCCGGTCAGCAGCGCCAAGATGATGACGAAGTGAGGCGTGGTCGAGCGGAACAGTGCGTAACTCATCATGATGAAAGCGCTGAGCACGCCGTTGCCGATCAGCACCGAGCGAAAACCCAGCCGCCGGATGATCGGCGTCGCCGTCATCTTCATGAACAAGGCGCCCGCGGCGCTGGCGAACGTCAGCATTCCCGATGCGAACGGGCTGAGTCCGAAAACCACCTGCAGCAGCATCGCCAATAAAAACGGCAGCGCGCCGATGCCCATCCGAAAAAGTCCGCCGCCCAGCGTGGCCGCGTTGAAGGTCGGGATTTTCATCAACCCCAGGTCGATGATCGGATAGTCAATCCGCTTGGCGTGCAGGATATAGAGCGCCATGCAGATGCCGCCGGCGGCCATCACGCACATGATGATACTGGGGGAAATGACGCCGCGGCCGATCGACTCGAAGCCGAACACCAGACCCGCCAGTCCCAGCCCGGTAAGCAGAAAGCCCCGCCAGTCGAGCGGGACGACCGCATCCTCGCGGATGTTGGGGATGTACCAGGTGATCAGCGTGATCCCGATCGCGCCGATCGGCACGTTGATGAAGAAAATCCAGCGCCACGAATAATAGGTCACGATGAACCCGCCGATCGGCGGCCCGACCACGGGTCCCAGCACCGCCGGCACGGTCAAATAAGACATCGCGGTTACCAGCTCGGACTTGGCCACGGTCTTCAGAACGATCAAACGGCCGACCGGCACCATCATCGCCCCGCCGAAGCCCTGCGCAATACGCGCGGCGACCAGTTGGTGCAGCGATTGCGACACTCCGCAGAGGATTGAACCGATCGTGAAGATCACGATCGCGGCGCGAAACACCGTGCGCGCGCCGAATCGATCCGCCATCCAGCCGCTGATCGGAATAAAAACGGCCAGGCTCAGCAGGTAGGAGGTGATCGCGAGGTTCAGCTTGATCGGATCCTCGCCCAGCGACTTGGCCATCACCGGCAGCGCGGTCGAGATGACCGTCGAGTCGAGCATCTCCATGAACAGCGCGCAGCCGACGATCATCGGCGCCAGAAATTCGAGCGGGGAAATTTTGAACAGCCTCGGACTCATCGCAGCAGATCACACATCACGCATTGCCGCCAATCACGATATGTAAATCGCGCTAACCGGTAAACGGCCGCGCCGCCACGCGGCAATTCCGGGGTCCCTCGGCTTCGCTCCGGGTGACACAAAAAAAGACTTCGTTCGGGGTGATACGAAAAAACGGCTAACGCCCGATCTTGTCGCACTCCGTCCACGAACCACCGAGGTTTTTGAAGTCCCTGCACATCCGCCGCTGATTTCCCTTCAACACCTTGTCGCAACTGCTCCCGACTTTGTAAGGAGTCAAGTAACCGGTTTGCTCAGCCTGCGGCGAAGTGATCGTGGCGTCTCTTCGCAATGAAACCGTAAGAGTGAAGTAAGTCGGATTCCCTGCTTTATCGACTTCGACACCTCCGAAGCTAAGAGTCAGTTCAAAGCCCCTCAATCGAAAGTGACGTAGTGCACCATATTCCGGGTACCTGGCGCACGATCCCGTTAGTTCGCGGAAATTGTCAAGCCTTCCTCGCGAATACCAGTACGGAGACTCATCTTCCGAGAGGAGGCTGTCCTCAGACTTCACAGGGTCCGTCTTTCCTTCCACGAGTCGGCATGCGAATGGTCCAACGTAGTTAACGTCCCAGGGAGCACCTAGCTTGGCGAGGTATTTCTCGCTCCCGCCTGCGCATATGAAGCCATACCGCGTTTCTCCGTGGACATCGATCAATGGAAATTCGAAAAATATGCGATCGGCGGAGGTTTCGATTTCGACTTTGGCGGTGAATTCCGCCATCTCTGGCCACGCATGCCCTGCGCAGAATCCGGCATTCGATTTGACCAGCAGCGATAGTGCCAGGACGAGGAAAAAGGTTGTTCGACTCATCGGCGGAGCCTCCCTTACTTCCTGAAATCGATCGGTTGCGGACATGCCTGTCCGCGGCGGAACGCGTCAGTTGCCGTTGCGGGCGGGCGCGCTGCGAACCGCGCCGGCTTCGGCCTCGCCCTTGATCGCCGCGCTGAACAACTCGCGCAGCCGCGTTTCGATTTGCGAGTCATGGGTAGTGCCCTCGCGCCGCCGCCATGCTCGCAGCGGGATCACCGCTTTGGACATGTTGCGATGCCCGCCGGCGCTGCCGATATCGGCGAACAGATTCTTCACCGCCTCGCCCGCGTTGTCGCCGCTCATGCCGTGGTTGCGCACGCTTATCACCAGTTTGCTGCCGAGCTTGCCCGCGACCGCCACCCACGCCACGCCCTCGAACTGCAGGCAGAAGTCCGCCATCTGCACGATCAAGTCGTCGCGCTCGACCGGGCCGAGATTGAGCACCACCAGGCGGTCCTTGACCACCATCCGTTTCATCGCGCGCGCCAAAATGTGCGCGAAGCTCAGCGGCAGCTCGGGACGATCGATCTGCCGGAGCATACTGTAGTTGGCCAGCCGAACCAGACGGGTGAACGCTAGCAGGTCGTCGTCGGTCACGCGGCGCGACAACGCCAAAGTGTCGCTGCGAATTCCGTAGAGCAGCGCAGTCGCCAGCCGCTCGCTGATTTTTTCGTCAGCCGTGACCAGGTACTCGGTCATGATCGTCGCAGTCGCGCCGTATTTCGTGCGCACGTCCTCGAACGGAGCGGCGCCGCCGGGGTAGCCGGTATGATGATCGATCACGATATCGGCGCGCGGAATTTTCTCGCCGAAGTACGGCGGCTGCACATCGACCATCGCAATCTTGTCGAAAGCGCGCAGCGCCTCCGTATCGGCCGGCTGGATTTCGATCTCCAGCAGATGCTCCATGGTGAGATTTTCCGGGCGCGTCACCGGCTTGAACGCGAACAGCGGCGTGGTCTGCTTGTTGCGCCCGAGCAGCGTGCGCAGCGCCATCGCGCTCGCCATCGCGTCGGGATCGGGATCGTCCTGCAAGACGATCGCAACCCGATCGCCTTCGCCGACCATCGCGCGCAATTCCTTGATTTTCTGCCTGGTGAACGCCTGATCCATAAGATGAAATTATCCCGCGCCGCCGCGCGCGGCGACGGGTGAAGTCGCTGGTTTAGCCGCGGACAGCTCGGGTGCGGGCGTTTGGGGCGCGATTGGCTCGAATAACCGGACCGGCGGTCTGAAAATGCAGGCAGTCGTCGCAATTGTGGCGAACCGTGGAAGAATTCATGGATGGTCGGGAAATACCACAGCGCAAAGAGTCGAAGCAATGATATAGAATAAAGGCCGTCTATGGATTCCACCGATTCCCATTCCAATAAATTTCACTGTGCGATTTGCCGCCGCGCATTCGCCGAGTGGTTGCTGCGCATTTGCGTCGAAGATACCGCGGGCTTTCGCCAGCAGGCCTTTATCTGCGGCAACTGCGCGGTTAAACTCCGCCTCGCCTCGGAAAAAAATCGCGACCTGCAGATCGATCCATGGATACACGAGGCGGTCGCCAGCGTGCTGCGCGGCAAGAATCCCGACAAGCCGGAAAGCTAGGCGGGCGGGTCTAAGGAAGAAAACCAATCGATGGCGGACGCATCGAGATCCGGCCGTTCGGATAAGTCAGATTCGCAACCCGGCAACGCGGCCGGTGCGGAACTATGGCCCCGTGAGGAAGCTCGGCGGCTTGCAGAGCGCGTCGCGGCGTACGAGCCGGCGCGTCCGGTAATTTTCCAGAGCGGCTTTGGGCCGTCGGGATTGCCGCATCTGGGCACGATGGCGGAAATTCTGCGTCCGTCGTTCGTGCGCAAGGCGTTTGCTCTGATCGAGCCGTCACGGCCGTCGCGGCTGATCGTCTTCATCGACGATCTCGACGGACTCCGCAAGGTGCCGGAGAACGTGCCGAAGCGCGAGGACGTCGAGCAGTACCTCGGCATCCCGGTCTCGAAGATCCCCGACCCGTTCGGATGCTGTGCCAGCTTTGCCGATCACATGATCGGACTGCTCGGCGGATTTCTGGCGCCGGTCGAGGTCGAGTACGAACTGATGCGCTCGGCCGAGATGTATTCGTCGGGGCGCTTCGACGAGGGACTGAAGTTGATCCTCGACAAGCACGCCGAGATCACCGCGATCATCGCGCCGACGCTGCGCGAGGAAAATCGCGCGGGATGGTCGCCGTTTATGCCGATTTGTCCCAACTGCGGGCAAGTCGTCGAGCGAACGGTGTCGGCGTACCACCCCGAGCGCGCATCGATCGAGTTCGCGTGCGAAAAGAGCGCCGGTGGCAAGTCGGGATGCGGTTTTCGCGGCGAGCAGTCGGTGCTCGGCGGCAAGGCCAAGGTGCAATGGAAGGTCGATTGGGCGCTGCGCTGGTACGTGCTCAAGGTCGATTACGAATTGTACGGAAAGGACCTTACCGACTCGGCGCGGCTCTCGGGACAAATTATGCGCGTGCTGGGTGCGCAGGCGCCGCTGGGATTTCCGTTCGAGATGTTCCTCGACGAGCAAGGCCGCAAGGTCTCGAAGTCGGTCGGCCGCGGCGTGACCGTTGACCAGTGGACGCGCTACGCGCCGATCGAGGTGCTCAAATTTTTCCTGCTGCGCAATCCGCGCCGGGCGCGCAAGTTGTTTCTCGAGGCGATTCCGCAATACGTCGACGAATATCTCGACGCGTTGCGCGCCTACGCGGCGGCGTCGCAGCAGCAGCGGCGCGAATCGGTGCTCGAATTTGTCATCCAGAGCTCGACGCCGCGGCGATTCAACTCCGAGCTCAGCTTCGCGATGATGACCAACGTGGTCGGCGCGCTGGGCACTTCGGATCGCGAGCACATCTGGAATTATCTGGTCCGCTACGACGCCTCGATCGCGGGCGATCCCGAAACGGAAGCGATGGGCCGGGCGCTGATGGAATGCGCGCTCAATTTCTACCGCGATTTCATGGTGGCGGAGCCCTACACGCCGACGGATGCGCAGCGCGCGCAGCTGAAAAATCTCGCGGCGTATTTGACTGAAAATCAGGGTGCCAGCGCCGAAGAGATCGAGAAGAAGATTTACGATCTTGGCCGCGAAAATTACGACAAGCCGGGCAAGATCTTTCCGCTTGTGTATCGCTCGATTCTCGGCCAGGAGCGAGGTCCGCGCCTGGGCGCGTTCATCCGGCTGGCCACGCCGGCCCGCATCGTCGAACTGCTCGACGCAACGATCGGACGCTCGGGCTAGACGAATTCGGCAAACACGGAGTCGGCCATTTCCAGGCCGCGATCGGTCAGTTTGATTCGGCCGCGATCGAGCGTCAGCAACCCGTTGTTGAACAGCGGGGTGGCGACGCTACCGAAGACGCACTCGAAGTTGCGGCCGAAGCGCTCCTGAAAATCGGCCGGCGCGAAGCCTTCGCGCAGGCGTAGATTGAGGAACACGAATTCACTCTGCGCGCCGGCTTCTTCGATCGTCTCGGCGCCGGCCTCCGCGTTCGCGCGCTCTTCGATCGCGGAAATGTAACGCGCCGGGAGCTTTTCGTTCCACCATCGCTTTGGCCGGCCGCCACGTTCATCGCCTGCGTAGCTATGAGCGCCCGCGCCGATTCCGAGGTACGTCTGCGCGCGCCAGTAGGTCAGATTGTGGCGCGCTTCGTGGCCGGACGCTGCATAGTTCGAAATTTCATACATCGGATAGCCGCGCCGCGGGATTTCCTCGCGCACCGTTTGATACATCGCGGCCTGCTCGTCGGTCGCGAGCTGTTTGATTCGTCCGCGCATCAAGTCCGTGAAAAAAGCGGTGCCTTCTTCGAAGGTCAGGTTGTAAGCCGAGATGTGATCGGGTTCGAGCGCGGCCACCGATTCGATGTCGAAGAGAACATCGGCAACCGTCTGTCCCGGAACCGCGAAGATCAAATCGAGATTGAGCCGATCGAAGCCGGCGCGATGCGCCATTCTTGCGGCTGCGCGGGTTTCGTCGGCGCAATGAATCCGGCCGAGAAACTTGAGCGTCGCGGCATTGAACGACTGCGCGCCGAAACTGATTCGATTGACGCCCGCCGCGCGCATCCCGCCGAGTTTCGCCAGGTCCACGGTGCCGGGATTCGCTTCGAGCGTTATCTCCGCGTCGTGTTCGATCCCGCAAACGCGATTGGCGGCGTCGATAATCTCACCGATGGATTTGGGATCGAACAGCGACGGCGTTCCACCCCCAAAAAAGATTGTCCGGATGCGCCGGCCTGAATACGGCGCAGTGCCCGCCCGGTACTTGAGCTCAGAAATCAGCGCGCGGGTATATTGCGCTTCCGGCCATGACGATGCCGCGTGCGAATTGAAGTCGCAGTACGGACACTTCGATTGGCACCACGGAATATGGACGTAGAGCGAAAAGCTCACACGACGATTGTAGCGCGCCTTGAGGCCTGCGCGAACGCCCGCTACTACGCGCCTTTGACGGTCGCTATACTCCCTGCGTCAGAGGGAACTTGTCCGAAATCGCACCCAATCGCCAGGATCGCAACGAACCGCGCGTCGAGGCACGCCCCGGCCCCGCCAGCGCTAGCGGATCGGGCGCGAGCCGGGCGGGCACGATCGCCGCGGGCGTGTTGCTCAGCCGGATTGCCGGTCTGGTGCGGGACAGCATCTTCGCGCATTTCCTCGGCGACTCGGCCACCGCCGACGCGTTCAAGGCGGGGTTTCGCATCCCGAACATTCTGCAGAACCTGTTCGGCGAGGGCGTGCTGTCCGCGTCGTTCATCCCGGTTTACGGAAAACTGCTGGGCGAGGGCGACAATGAAACCGCCGACATGGTCGCCTGGGGCGTCGGCGCGATTCTGACGCTCGGCGTGTCGGTGCTGGTGGCGATCGGCGTGATGGTGACGCCGTATCTGATCGACGTGATCGCGCCGGGCTTCGAGGGCGACAAGCGCGACTTGACGATTCAGATCGTGCGCATCCTGTTTCCCGGCGCGGGATTGCTGGTGATGTCGGCGTGGTTCCTCGGCGTCCTGAACAGTCATCACAAATTTTTCGTCTCGTACACCGCGCCGGTGGCGTGGAACGTCGCGATGATCGCGGCGCTGCTCTATTACGGGCCCCGCCGCTCGCAGGACGGACTTGCGATCGCGATCTCGTGGGCGTCGGTCCTCGGCTCGGCTTTGCAAATCGCGGTACAGGTTCCGCAAACGCTGGCGCTGCTGAGAAAGCATCGCATCGACTTCGCGCGCATTGCCGCGCCGCTGCGATCTGTGTTCCACAACTTGACGCCCGTGGTCGTCAGCCGCGGCGTGGTCAACCTGAGCTCTTACGTGGACAACGTGCTGGCGAGCCTCTTGCCGACCGGCGCCGTCGCAGCGCTCAACTACGGCCAGTTGCTCTACATGGTGCCGATCAGCCTGTTCGGATACTCGGTGGCCGCGTCGGAGCTGCCCGCGATGTCGCGCGCCGCGGGTGCGACGCCCGAGCAAATGAGCGCGATTCTGCGCGTGCGATTGAACCGGGGACTGCGCCAAATCGCGTTCATGGTGGTCCCGTCGTCAGCGGCTTTTTTGATTCTCGGCGACGTGATCGTCGCGATGATTTATCAATCCGGCGCGTTCACCCGCGCCGACGCGGTTTACGTGTGGGCCGTGCTCGCGGGTTCGGGGGTAGGGCTGCTCGCAGCGACGATGGGCCGGTTGTACAATTCGGCGTTCTACGCGCTGTTCGACACCCGCACCCCGCTTCGATTCGCACTAATCCGGGTCGCGCTGACGCTGGTGCTCGGCTATCTATGCGCGATCCCACTGCCGCCCATGCTCGGAATCGCGCAGAAGTGGGGCGTGGCCGGACTGACGGTGTCGGCGGGCGCGGCAGGATGGGTCGAGTTTGCGCTGCTGCGATGGGCGCTGAACGGGCGCATCGGATGGACCGGGATCGAGCGTTCGTATCTGGCGAAGTTGTGGGCGCTGGCTCTTGGAGCCGCCGCGCTCGCGTTCATGCTGAAATTTCGGATGGCGGGATTCGGGCCGCGCATCCAGGGGTTGGCGATTCTTTCGACTTACGGCGGGCTCTACTTATTCGGCGCCTGGATGCTTGCGATGCCGGAACTCAAGCAATTCACCGACCAAATCACGCGCCGTCTTTCGCCGCGCGCGGCTTCGAACTCATCCGATCAATAGTCGCGCTGGTGGAGCGTCCGCCCAGCAACGGCGCCAGCGCCACGGTTCCTCCGCGCGATTCGACGAAGGCCTGGCCGTCAACCCGCTTGCCGCGCCAATCCTCGCCCTTGATCAAGACGTCGGGTTTGACCGCGCGAATAATTTTCTCGGCCCGCGTTTCGTCGAACACAACTACGTAATCAACCGCTTCCAGGGCCGCGAGGATTCGCGCCCGCTCCGCCGCGGGATAGATGGGGCGCGCGTCGCCCTTGAGCCGCCGCACGCTGCGATCGCTGTTGAGTCCGACCACCAGCAGGTCGGCCTGCGCGCGCGCAAACGCGAGCATCTGGATATGGCCGGCGTGCAGCAGATCGAAGCATCCGTTGGTGAAGGCGATCCGACGGCCGGCGCGCCGCTCGCGCTCCAGCACCGCCTTGAGTTCGTCCACCGAATTGATTTTGCGCTCGTAGCTTAAGTGAGCGGGACTCAGCGCGCGGGCGAGATCTTCGCGCGTGATCACTTCGGTGCCGATCCGGGTCACCTCGATACTCGCGGCCAGGTTCGCGATCGTCGCCGCCGACGAGAAGCCCAGTCCCGCGATCGAAAACATCCCGAACACGCTCAGCACCACGTCGCCCGCTCCGGTCACGTCGTAAACCTCGCGCGGCGCCGTCGCGATGTAGGTATCTTTGCCGCCGCGCTCCGCCAGATACATCCCGTCGCGGTCGAGCGTTATCAGGCACGCCTCCAGGCCGAGCTTGCGCACGAGAGTTTCGGCCGCCTTGCGCCACGCGCCGCGGTCGGTGAGCTGCATCCCGGTGGCGACTTCGGTTTCGTGACGATTGGGCGTGAGCGCGGTGGCGCCGCGATAAATCGAAAAGTCCTCCGTCCGGCGCGGATCGACTATCACCGGGATGCCGCGCGCCCGGGCTCCATCGATCAGCGCCCGCAACACGGCCGCAGTCAGCATCCCCTTGTCGATATCCGATATCAGCACGCCGTCGCAGTTGCGAAGCTCGGACTTGACGCGCGCAATCAGCTCGCGTTCGCGCGCGGGCTTGAGCGGACTCGGGTCTTCCTCATCGACGCGCAGCAGTTGCTGGGTCGCGCGATGGGCCGCCTGCACCGAACCGAGCATTCGATCCTTGACGATGGTGGGGCGGTCGGGATCGATCAGAATCGAGCGCGTATCGATTCCCAGGTCGGCAAAAATCTCGCGCAGCAGATCGCCGTTTCGATCCGCGCCCACCACGCTGAGCGCGCTCACGTCCGCCCCGAGCGCGCGCAAGTTCGCCATCACGAAACCCGCGTT
The DNA here is from genome assembly GCF_036567905.1 of Candidatus Binatus sp. Taxonomy (NCBI): domain Bacteria; phylum Candidatus Binatota; class Binatia (SeqCode); order Binatales (SeqCode); family Binataceae (SeqCode); genus Binatus (SeqCode); species Binatus sp. (SeqCode). The sequence goes on along the minus strand of NZ_DATCTO010000038.1, from coordinate 13,993 downwards.
GCCGGGTTTTTCCTCGCGGCGTTGCACGCGCAGGATCGGAATCGGCGCTTCGGGCGAGATTCGCGCGACATCGCCCCACAGGTAGCGATCGAGAATTACCTCGCCGGCCACCAACACGCGCAATGGCTTGAGCGCCGGCAGGCCGTGCTCGTGACGCGCGGATTCAGGACGAGCGGAAGCGGGCGTTTTGGGTCGAGTCATGATGCGGCATCTTACGCCGCGCCGCGGCCCGGGTTAAACAGTTGAACAGTTGAGCACAGTTAAAAACGCGAGCGCTCCTTCTCATCTGATCGCGTAGCCGCCATCGACGTACACGATCGATCCGGTTACGAAGTCCGACGCGTGTGAGGCCAGAAACACCGCCGCACCGGCGGTCTCCTCGGGCTTGCCGAAGCGGCCGGCCGGCGTGCGCGCGATTATTTCCTCGAACCACGGGCCGCTCTGCGCGACCACCGTCATGTCGGTTTCGATCCAGCCCGGCAGGATCGCGTTGACCTGGATGTTGTGCGGCGCGAGCTCGATCGCCATCGTCCTGGTCACCTGCACCAGCGCGCCCTTTGCCGCGGCGTAAGGAATTATGCCCTGCGCGCCGAACCGGGAATATTCGCTCGCGATATTGATTATCTTGCCTTGCTTGCGGGCGGCCATCGATTGCGCCGCGATCTGCGAAAGGAAAAAGCATGAGTTCAGGTTCGTTTCGATCACTCGGTCCCAGTCCTCGGCCCTGAAATTCAACGCGCTGCCCATGATCGCGATTCCGGCGTTGTTGACCAGAATCGAGACGGGCCCCAGCTTGCGCTCGGCTTCCTCCATCGCCGGGCGCAGGTCGTCGCGCCGCGTCACGTCGAGCTTGATCGCTAGCGCCGGTACGCCCGCGTTGGCGAGCTCGTCCACGACAGCGCGATTCTTCTCCTCGTTGCGCGCAAGGATCGCGACCGCCGCGCCGGCTTGCGCCAGGCCGAGCGCGATCCCGCGCCCGATTCCACCGTTGCCGCCCGTGACCACGGCGACCTTGCCGCTCAAATCGAACATCTTTGGACTCGCCATAACGTTTCTCCCGCGCGAGCAGTTGGACAGCGACTGCTCAGCGCTTCTATATTGGCGTTTCACACCGGCCGCAACCGAAACGCGATGAGCGGCGCGTTTGCGCGGTGATTAAAGAAAAGACGGAGGTGGCGCGCTGTAACAGCACCCTCACCCCCGGCGCGGACGCCGTTCCCTCTCCCGCAAGCGGGCGAGGGTTAATAGGTACTCAAGAGACATAGAGGGAAAATCACGACGATGGGACTACGAACGGCTGAACAGTACAAAAGCTCGCTGCGCGACGGCCGCGCGGTTTTTTTCAGGGGCGAAAGGGTGGCGGACGTAACCGCGCATCCTGTTATCGCAATAGCAGTCGAGCACGCGGCGCTCGACTACCGGATGGCTCACGATCCGAAGTATCGCGAGCTCGCGGTGGTGAAGGAGGGCGCCGACGAGTACAGCCGCTACTACCATGTTCCGCAAAATGGCGACGACCTGCTCAAGCGCAGCGCGCTGATCGCGGCCGCGACGCGCGAGGGTGCGACGCTGGTGGTGTTGATCAAGGAAATCGGCACCGACGCTTTGCTCGCGCTGCATATTATCGGCGAGCGGCTCGCGGCTGCCGGCAAGCCCGAGTACCGCGAGCGCATCCACAAGTACTACCGCAATTGCCGCGACAACGATCTCGCCGTCGCCGTCGCGCAAACCGACGTCAAGGGCGATCGCGCGCTCGGGCCCACGCAGCAGGATCATCCGGATTACTACGTCCGAATCGTCGAGGAACGCCCCGACGGCATCGTCGTGCGCGGCGCGAAGGTCCACACCAGCGTCGCGACCAACACCAACGAGGTGATCGTCCTGCCGACCCGCGCGATGCGCGCCGAGGACAAGGCCTACGCCGTCGCGTTCGCATTGCCGATCAACACGCCGGGACTGAAGCTGCTCGCGTCGCCCCACGGCAGCTCGCATAAAAACGATTTCGAGCATCCGATCAGCGCGCGGCACAAGATGATGGAGACGCTGACGGTCTTCGACGACGTGTTCGTGCCCAGGGAGCGGGTGTTCCTGCAAGGCGAGATCGACTTCGCCGGGTTGCTCGCGCTGACCTTCGTACGCTTCCATCGCTTCACCGCCGTGTCGTACAAACTGCCGCTGCTGGAACTGATGGCGGGCGCGGCCTATGCCGTTGCCGAGGCCAACGGAATCTCGCGCGCGGGTCACGTGCGCGACAAGCTGACCCATCTCGCGGCCTATCACACCATCGTGCGCGGACTGATCGAGCATGCCGCGCGCAGCTGCACGCTCGAGGACGGCGTCGCGGTGCCCAATACCCTGCTCACCAACGTCGCGAAGTATCACTTCGCTCACAACTACCACCAGGCGGTGCAAATCGTGCAGGATCTCGCCGGCGGTCTGCTGGTGACGGCGCCCGCCGCTGAAGATCTCACCAGCGAGGCGACCGGCGCCTACGTGCTCAAATACATGGGCGGCGCGAAAGGCTTCGATGCCGAGAAGCGCCTCAGGCTGCTGAACCTGATTGGCGATCTGACGTCGTCGGATTTTGGCGGCTACCAGGAAGTGCTGGCGGTGCACGCCGAAGGCGGTTTCGAAGCCGAGAAGTTGCAGGCTTATCGCGAGTACGACTTCAAGACGGTGGCCGCATACGCGCGCAAGCTCGCGGGGATCTGAGAGCAACGGGAGAACTTAATTGAATGTGAAACCCACGGCGGGTTTCACATTCAACGCTAATGCAGTTCGCCGCCGCCGGCGACGTTGATCGTTTCGCCGGTAATGTTTTCCGCGCGGCACAAATAGACCACCGCCTCGCCGATATCGGCCGGCGTCTGCTCGCGCTTGAGGAACGTGTTGCGCGCGATAAATTCGTCGAACGCCGCCTCGCCATTCAACCCGTACTGAACGGCGACGATCGGACTGAGCACGTCGGTCCACATCGCAGTGCGCAGATACCCGGGGCATACCGCGTTGACGCGAATGTTCACCGGGCCAAGCTCTTCCGCCAGCGATTGCGTGAAGCCCACCGACGCGAACTTGCTCGCGCAGTATGCCGACATGCCACCGTGACCGGTCTTGCCCGCCACCGACGCGATATTAACAATCGCGCCCTCGCGCTGCTTCATCAGGTGCGGGATACACGCCTTGGCGCACAGGAACTGGCCCTTCACATTCACCGCCATCACGCGGTCCCACGCTTCTTCGGCAAAACCGCTCACCGGCCCGAACGCGATGATCCCGGCGTTGTTCACGAGGATATCGATCGTGCCGAGTTTCGCGGCCACCTCCGACGCCATCCGCTCCAGGTCGGCAAACCGCGTCACGTCGGCGAGGATCGGGATGGCCTTCACGCCGAGTCCCTTGACTTCCTCGACCGTGCGATTCAGTTCAGTTTGCGCGCTTAGATTGTAGGTAAGCGCGCGGTCCGCCGGACTGCCGAGATCGACCAGCGCGACGTTTGCGCCCGCCGCCGCCAGCTTGAGCGCGATTCCGCGGCCGATTCCCCGCGCCGCGCCGGTGACGATTGCATTCTTGCCCTTGAGTTCCATCCGATTTTCTCCCTGGTCTGCGTGCTATCCAGCCCGACGGCTGCGGACGGCGGCAAGCGCGCTCGCAGGCGTTTACTCGAACGCGTTCTCGCCCGTGATGTCGCGGCCGAGGATCAACGTATGCACGTCGAAGGTGCCCTCGTAAGTGTTCACCGTCTCCAGGTTCAGCATGTGACGGATCACCGGGTACTCGTTCACGATTCCGTTGGCGCCGAGCATGTCGCGCGCGTCGCGTGCGATCTTCAGCGCCTCGTTGACGTTATTTCTCTTGGCGAACGATACGTGCTCCGGGCGCATCTTGCCCTGGTCCTTCAGATGAGCCAGGCGCAGGCAAACCATCTGCGCCTTGGTGATCTCGGTCAGCATCCTCACCAGCTTTGCCTGCACCAGTTGATAGCCGGCCAGCGGACGCGAAAACTGCTTGCGCGACTTCGTGTAATCCAGCGCGCAATGGAAACACGACCGCGCCGCACCGATCGCGCCCCACGCGATTCCGTAGCGTGCCTGCGTCAGGCATCCCAGCGGACCCTTCAGCCCGCGCGCTTTTTCCAGATGAGCAGTCCTGGGAATTCGCACGTCTTCTAAAATCAGTTCCGAAGTGATCGACGCGCGCATCGAAAATTTCCCGTGCATGTCGCGCGTCGAAAATCCCGGCGTCCCCTTCTCGACCAGGAACCCGGTGATGCCCTCGTCGACCTTCGCCCACACGATCGCGACGTCCGCGATCGAGCCGTTGGTGATCCATCGCTTGGTCCCGTTGAGGATCCATCCGTCGCTATCGCGCCGCGCCCGCGTTTCCATCCCGCCCGGATCCGACCCGTGGTCAGGCTCGGTCAGACCGAAGCAACCGATCAATTTTCCCTTGGCCATTTCCGGCAAGTAGCGCTGCTTCTGTTCCTCGCTGCCGTTTGCATAAATCGCGTACATCGAAAGCGCGCTTTGCACGGACGCGAACGAGCGCAGCCCCGAGTCTCCCGCTTCGAGCTCCTGCATGATCAGGCCGTACGCGACGTTATTCATGCCCGCGCATCCATAGCCCTTGAGATTAGCCCCAAACATTCCAAGCTCGGCCATTTGCGGTACAAGATGCATTGGGAAGGTTTCACTGGCAAAATGGCGCTCGATCTCTGGCAAAATTTCGCGATCCACGAAACGTTTGGCCGTATCGCGGGCCATCCGTTCTTCATCGGTCAGCAGGTCGTCGAGGTGAAAAAAATCGAGATCTCTCAATAAATCTGGCATCTTGTGCTCCATCCGATTTTTGAAACGTGTTTTACTGTGAGATTGCGGACGCAGACTGTGGGCAGAGTCCAGCCCGGTCGAGCGATCCTCTGGATGAACGAAATCATGCCCCCGGGTATCATGCGCTTTTGATCCGCGCGCGGTCGTTTCGTACGCTGATTCAGAGCCGAATTATCACGGCTACTACTTGCATCAGATTTGAGTATCACGTAGCCTTATATCCCAAGTCGCCAATATGCATATAGAAACGCTAAAGGTCTTCTGCGACATAATCGAGAGCGGAAGCTTTTCTTATGCCGCATCGCAAAACTTCGTCACTCAGTCGGCGGTCAGCCAGCAGGTCAGAAGCCTCGAAGAGAAGTACGACTGCCGATTGATAGAACGCGGACGAGCCGGAGTCAAACCCACCCCGGCCGGACAAATTCTGTACACTTCGAGCAAGGAAATCGTGCGCCGTTTTCTGGAATTGGAAAACCGGTTGCGTGAGATCGGCTCGGTGGTCGCGGGCACGATTCGCGTCGGCACTGTTTACAGCGTTGGCTTGCACGAATTGCCGCCGTATCTGTCCGAATTTCTGCGCAACTATCCGGCCGTCAATGTACATCTCGAGTATCTGCGCTCGAACAAAATTTACGAAGACCTCATCGAAGGCAAGGTCGATCTTGGCGTCGTCGCCTATCCTTCCAAGCGCAGCCAAATCGTCTCGGTGCCGTTTCGCCATGACGAACTCGTGCTCGCGGTGCCGCCCGACAATCCACTGGCCAAGCACTCGAAGCTAAGCGTCGGACAGTTGCAGGGTCAGAAGTTTGTCGGATTTGAGCGCGATATCCCGACCCGAAAGGCCTCCGATCGAATCCTGCGCCAGTACGGCGTCAAGCCGGTCTACGTGCTCGAATTCGACAACATCGAGACCATCAAGCGCGCCGTCGAAATTGGCCTTGGATGCGCCATTGTGCCGCGGATGACGGTCGAGAACGAGGTCGCGCGCGGCGCTCTACGGATGCTTGAGTTCCAGGAAGGGAACTTTATGCGTCCGCTGGCGATCATCTACAAGCGCGGCCGCGAGCTCTCGCCTGCGGTGCGCAAGTTTATCGAGACGCTGACGACCAGCAACGTCGTGCCCCGCGGTCGCGGCGACAAGACTGGCGACAAGACTGGCGACAAGACTGAGCGTCCGCCACGCGGCGAGCGCGCTGAGCGCAACAACGACGCGAACAACTCGGATCGCGCCGAGAAAGTCGAGAAAGTCGAGAAAGTCGAAAAGACGGCGTAGCCGCAACGGATCATTGACGACGAACGGCCGGGTCGTGGCGACTCGGCCGTCTTTGTTTCCCGCTTCCCCGCACGCCGGCAATCTCTTCGAGATCATCAGTCTTCTCCAGCGCCGCGAAGGCGTGCGTTTCGAGATCAAGGCCGCGCGCACGTAATCTCGTAGCTCACAGGCTCGCCGATGAGCTACTGCGCGCTCGCGCATAACGCTATGCGCGTTCAGCTTGCTCTATTTCAGCGCGGCGCGCAGCCGCTCGCGGTCGAAGCCTGCGATCATTTGTTTGCCCGCGACGACGATCGGGCGCTTGATTAGATTCGGCTCCTTCACCATCAGCGCGAACGCCTGCTCGACCGTGAGCGATTTACCCGCTAGGCCCATCGCCTTGAAGGCCGGGCTGCGCGGGTTTAGAAAATCGCGCGGGTCGCGGCCCGCAAAAAGATCCTTCAGCTCAGCCGCACTCAGCGCAACTCGCGCATAGTCGCGCTCGTCGAGTTCGACGCCGAGATCCTTGCGCAAGAAACTTCGCGCGTCGCGGCAAGTCGTGCAAGTGGATTTCCAGACAAAACGGATCCTCTTCATGCGCGATTCGCGATGCTCCGGCGCCTTGCTGCTACTCGACGTTCGAGTTCGGCGCCGATCCGCCCGCGGGACCGCTGCCGTGATCCAGCGGCTGCCCGCCTGCCGACGACGATGCGCTCGCGGACGAGCCCGCCTGCGGAAGCGGCGCTATCGGCGCGACGCTTCCCGACGATGAACTTGACGAGGGACCCTCAGGCGGGGTTTCGGTCGGCCCGCTGAAGTTGATCGGCTCCTGGCCGGCCAGCATTTGCGGCGTCACGACGTAATCGCCGCCGAGCGCGCTGCGCCACACGGTGTTGGCAGCCTGCGAATTGCCGGCGGTCACCAAAAAGGTCCCGCCGCCAACGATGCCGCCGAGCAGTGCGTAGACCAGCTTGGCCGGGATGTAGAGAACATTGCAGAACAAGGCGCCGACGCCGTAACCCGCGCCCGGCCAATTAACGCTGTTGGCCTGCGGCTGCGGCACCTGCATTGGCGTCGCAGCGCCTGCCGGCTGCGTCTGTGCCGCGGCATACTCGGCGAGCGGACCGGCCGGCATCGCGAGCATCACCGACAATCCCAGCGCGAACGCAGCGAATCTGAAATTTCCCTTCCTCATGATTTCCTCCACCGCCAGCTCGGACGTAAATTGCTACTCGGTTTTGACCACTGCCTCGGCCGGCAGCAGTCCCATCAAATGACGAAACGCGCGCTCGAGATATTCGGCGTTCTTCGACTCGAGCGTTAACTTCACGCGGTAGTCGGGATCTCCGATCCGCGGATACGAGCCCAGCATCAACTCCGGAAAATTGCGCATGCAGTCGTTCAGGTGATCGGCGATCGTGCCCTCGCCGGCGGTCAGGTAAATCGCGCGCATGAAATACGGGTCGGCCGCAAAGCGGCTGCTCAGCGCCCGCAGCTTGGCCTCGAACAGTTGCGGGATTCCGGGCAGCACGTACACGTTTTCGATCTGCACGGTCGGAAAACGGATGTCGCCGGCTTCGTTGAGGACCGCGCCCTCGGGCACTTCGGCCATCTTGAGGCCTGCGCCGACCGAGCGCTCGTGGAAATGTTTGCGGATGAGGCGCTCGAGCTCGGGATGGACCACGAGACGGCGGTTGAATGCGCGCGCGACGCCTTCCATCGTAAGATCGTCGTGGGTTGGGCCGACGCCGCCCGAAGTGATCACGAAATCGAAGTTGCGGGAACAGTACGAGACTTCGCCGGCGATCGGCGCAAGTTGGTCCGGGATGGTTGCGATACGAGCCAGCGCGACGCCGATCTGGTGCAGCTCGCGAGCCGCGAAATACGCGTTGGAATCCTGAACCTTGCCGGAAAGGATTTCGTTACCCACCACAACCAGCGCGCAGCTGCGTTCTCGCATTCGACTGCAGGCTCCTTGCGCGATCCGCCTCAGACCGCATTATCGCAAGCGGCGGCTATCAGCGGCAATGGGGTAAACCGGCGATCAGCGATGCCTACGACGGGCCGGCGTCGTCGATGTCGGGCGCCTTCGCCTCGATAAACTCTTTCAGCCGGCGCTTGAGCCGCGTTTCGATCTGCCGCACGCGCTCGCGGCTGATTCCGAAGCGGGTGCCGATCACCTGCAGCGTCTCGGGATCCTCCGACAGCAGCCGCGCCTTGAAAATCTCCAGCTCCTTCCCCGCCAGCGTCGCGGCGAACTGCTCGACCTTGTCGTGGGCGAAGTCGCGCCACTCGCGGTCGGCGGTTTCGGTTTCCGGGTTGTGCGCGGCGTCGGGGATTACGTCGAGCAGCCGCGTGTCATCGCTGGCGCCGGCGGGTTGATCGAGCGATAGCTCGCTCTGCCCCATCCGTTCCTGCATCTCACGCACGTCGCTTTCCCGCACACCCATCCGATGCGCGAGCAGGAGCGGCTGCGGAGTGAATCCCTCGCGCTCCAGCCGTTCGGTCTCTTTGCGGAGATTGAAGAACAGCTTGCGCTGCGCCTGGGTTGTGCCGATCTTGACCAGCCGCCAGTTGTTGATCAGGTAACGGTAGATATACGCGCGCACCCACCACACCGCGTAGGAGGGAAAGCGGATTCCATGCTCGGGGTCGAAATTCTTGACCGCTTCCATCAGGCCGACGTTGCCCTCCTGTACCAGGTCGAGCACGTTTTTCGTCGCGCGCGCGAACTCGTACGCGAGTTTCACGACCAGGCGCAGATTGGCGGTGACCAGCCGGTAAGCGTCCTCCGGATCCTTGTCCCTGACGTAGCGCCGCGCGATCACGGCCTCCTCCTCGCGCGTCAGCAGCGGGAAGCGGCGAATCTCGGCCAGGTAGCGGCCCAGCGGATCGGCGGCTACGAGCGCGCCGCCGTCGTTGGCGGCGTCGGCTTCAACCTCGGCGGGCTCCTGCTCGGACGGCGCCGGCGCTTCGTCGTCGGTGCTTTCTATCGGACGAAACTCGGAGACTTCGATCGGCGCGTCATCGGCAGCCTCGGCGCTGACGCCGGCTTCGGGGCCGAGCTCCAATTCGGACTCTTCAGCCGCGATCGGCTCGGGAATCGCGCGCGCGCGACGAGCGTCGGCGCCGGCGTTACTAGCGCGTTTCGCTTTGGTTGTGCGCTTGCGACGGATCGGTTTGCCGGGTTTGCGCGCCACAGGCTGGCTCCAGCTTCACCACACGCTGGTACGAGATGCGGACACCAATGCTCGAGCCGTCGGCGGCGCGGCGCGGTGTCGGTTCTTGTCGAATCGATCGTGCCCGGTCAGGCGTCGGGTTCTTCGATCGTGACCTTGCCGGCGGCGATTTCGCGCAACGCCGTGACTACTTCTTTGTTGTCCGATTCCACCAGTGGCCGCGCGCCCTTGAGCAGTTGTTTGGCGCGCCGCGCCGCGCCGAGCACGAGCTCGAAGCGGTTGGGGATGTTTTCCAGGCAATCTTCAACGGTAATTCGTGCCATTAGGCGTTAATTCTCCGGCGCATCGCGCCTCTTGTCAACGCGCCCGCTATCGGTAGGCTGGAACGGCATGGAGGCTCCGCAAGTTTGATGGACAGGTTTGGGACGTTGCGCCAGTTTATCCTGATCACGGGACTCGCGCTGATCGTCGCGGCCGCACGGCCCGCCGCGGCCGGCGATCCGGCCACGATCCTCGCGGGCAACCATCCCGACGAAGCCGCCGAGATTGTGGGCGAGGCCGCCGCATCGCCTTCGCGGCCGCTCGCGATGCAGCTCACGATGGCGCTGCGCAATCGCGCTGAACTGACGCGCCTGCTTGCCGATCAGCAGAATCCGGCGTCATCGCAATACCATCGGTGGCTGACTCCGGATGAATTCACCGGCCGTTTCGGACCCACGGAGGCCGACCTTGCGCGAGTCGCGCGATGGCTTAAGAAAAAGGGTTTCACCGTCAGGTCTGCCGACGCCTCGACCCGAGAGGTCTCTTTCACCGGCACGGTGGTGCAGGCGGAAAACGTCTTCGCCGTTAAGATTGCCGCGACGGCCGACGCCCGTCTGTATTCCAACACCGGCGATCCCGCCGTACCCGCCGACCTCGCACCGCTAATCGAATCGATCCGCGGCCTCGACAACCTGCTGCACAGCAAGCCCGCGATGCATCGCGTGCCCAGGCGCGATTCCAGCGCCAGTTCGCCCGATGCAATGGTCAGCGGCGTCGGGCCGGCCTTCGGTCCTGCCGACATATATGCCTTCTACGACGAAACGCCGCTGTTGAACGGTGGCATCGACGGTAGCGGCGCCGGGTGCATCGCGGTCGTCGAGGACTCGAACATCGATCAGCCTGCCGCGGACGCATTCAACAGCCAGTTCGATCTGCCCGCGCTGACGATCGGCGCTAACTTCAACATCGTGTTGGTTGATGGCACCGACCCGGGCCAGACTGTGGACGCAGACGAGACGATGCTTGACGTGAACTATTCGCACACCGTCGCGCCCGCTTCGAGCATCCGCATCTATCTCGGCGATCAGAACCACACGAAGTCTTCAGCCATTCTCGACGCAATCCATGCTGCGGTGACGGAAACGAACAGCCCGTGCAGCGCGATCAGTATCAGCTTCGGATTCTGCGGCGGCTCGAAAGGCTTCTACCGAACCCAGAACGGTTTGTTTAAGCAGGCGGCTGCGCAAGGCCAGTCCGTGTTCGTCGCGACCGGCGACACAGGCGCAGTGGCGTATGTATTTAATCAGAGGCAGGGTGCTTGCGTGCCCGCCACGACACGCAGTGTCAGTGAACTGGCAGCGTCGCCATACGTGACCGCGATTGGCGGCACCGAGTTCACGCCTGTTTTCGACGGCAACGGCGACGACGCCGGCTCCGTTGCAGAAAGCGTGTGGAACGACAGCCGCGGCGCCTCCGGCGGCGGCCAGAGCAAGGTCTTCAAGAAGCCCGCGTTTCAGAACGGGCTGATTCGCAAGGATAAAAGGCGCGACGTTCCCGACATCTCGTTTGGCGCCAGTCCCTATTCGCCGGGTTTCTTCTATGGCGGCCGCGACCCGTACACCGGCGTGCCTGCCGTCGAATGCTGCATCGGTGGCACCAGCATCGGCGCTCCATCATGGGCGGGCATCAGCCAACTGATCTCGCAGCAGAAGGGCGCTCCGGCCGGCAATCTCAACACGCGAATCTATCAACTCGGCGCGGAGAACGACGGCGCAACGACCGGGATTCGCGACGTGACGTCGGGCAACAACTCTGCCAACGGAGTCGCCGGATTTTCCGCGGTCCCCGGCTATGACAAAGCCAGCGGATGGGGCACGGTCGATATGGGGCTGTTCGTCCCGGCGTATTTGGGACTGTAGCGGGTCCAATCAGGCGCGATTGCGGTCCGACTACCGGCAGATGGCGGATAAGGTGGGGTATTTGGGCGCTTGGTTCAGGCCAAGCGAGGCCAAGATTAGCCGCGCGATCGCCGGATAAATGGCATCGGTGGATTTATAATCCTCTGCGCGGTTGGGAAAGCGGCGCCATTAGTGGCTGTCCGCGCTCAAGAGAGCCGCCGCCCTTGCACACCTTCAACATAGGGCACCCGCTACCGCCTTAACCCGGATCGGGACCACTACTACTCGGGCGCGCTGCCTCGACATGCAACTCGACCCGGCGCATTCTAAGCCGGGAGGTTAAGCCAATGGCAAACAACGACGAAACCGACGACGAGCTTCGCCGGCGAGTGGAGGCCATAGCCGAGAAGATCATCCTCGACCGCAACGCGTGCGGATTTGCCGAACTTGGCAGGTGCGGGGGCGACGTAAAGGTGTCACGACACGGACCGAAGCTGCCGGGGGCCAAGGGCGTGTACCTGCCCGGCGAGGACTTCGTCGAGTGTGGGATGTGTGGGAGCGACGAACACTTCCTCAACCTTCGCGCCTTTCATCGGGGCGAGCTGTGAAGCTCAGTGCCAGGCAAGGGACCCACGTTGCAAGTAACTTTTACGAATCTGCATCTCAACCACAACAACGGTTCTATCTCCCCGAGCTCGATGCCCTACGCTTCACGGCATTCGCAGCAGTGTTCTTCTATCATCTGCGGGATGCGGGGGACGAAAGCAGTTTCCTTCCGGGCGCTCAACATAGCGCTCTACTGAATCTGGCCGCTCGAATCTGGGACTCGGGCCGCTTTGGTGTGGACTTATTCTTTGTACTCAGCGCCTACCTAATCACGGAGCTTCTGATGCGCGAGAAGGATCGGACGGGCCAGGTGGACCTGTCGGCCTTCTATTGCCGACGCATCCTGCGCATCTGGCCGCTCTATTTTTCGTTTCTTGGCGCGATATTCATCGTGCTAAGGCTGGTCCCTTTTATAACCGTCAATATGCGATATTTCGCCTGTTTCGCGCTATTCGTCGGTAACTTCGTGATATTCCGGTGGCCACCTGGCGCATCGCTGGTACTTTCGTCGCTTTGGAGCGTCTGCATCGAGGAGCAGTTCTACTTGAGCTGGCCGCTTGTGGCGCGCAGTCTCACCCGCAACAGCATCGGGAGCGCCGGACTCCTAGTGTGGGGTGTCTCGATTATGTTTCGCGCGATGCTGAGCCATAAAGGTGTGCCAGCCTTCGCTTTCTGGTATGACACCTTGGCCCACCTGGACCCGATTGCCTGCGGGATTCTACTCGCTGCTATTTTTTCCGGGTCATTACCGAAAACCGAATATCGCTGGGGCTTGATCGTGGCGGGCGCATTTCTCTGGGTGTGTGCGAGCGGCGCTCCACCGTTCCTCAGCTATCCGATGTCGGCCCTCGGCAGTGCGCGTTTCTGCTCGCTGCGATAGGGATCAACGCGGCAGGCTGGATGATCTATCTTGGCCGCATCTCGTACGGGCTCTATGTCTTCCACGGACTGGCGCTGGTCCTGGTCGTGCATGCTTGCAAAAGCTTGCCGCCATCTGAGAAATGGGCCTTGTTTCCGCTCCTGGCTCTTGCAGTCACGATCTTACTGGCGGCTGCATCCTATCAGTGGCTCGAATTGCCGTTCCTACGGCTCAAGAAACGGTTTCAGCATGTGCAGAGTCGATAAGTGAGTAGCCTCAAGGTTCCGAGGCCGCTACAAGCCGTGATCGAGGTAACCGAGGTGTTTCGGAAAACTTACCTGCGTTACCAGTGCACCAGGATCGGCCGCCGGAATCGACGAGAGAACCAAGGTCTACGTCGCGGCGGCGCGATGAGCCTGTCGCCCACCTGCGCGAGCGCGGCGGCGTGGCGGAGATTCATGCCCGTGAGTTAGCAGACTGCCGCGCGACCGACAACTTCGCCTCCCCGACAGAGCAGTACTGCCACTGGCACAGGGCAAATTATGAGGATAAGGATCGCGGATCCGGGGTCCCTCCGCTTCGCGGACTTTGGTCGGAATGACACGAGGAAGGGAGCGACTTCGGTCGGGATGACACAAAGAAAGAGCGCGCGGACAGGGGCATCCTGGATAGCGGACCCTCACCCGCGCCGTAGGCGCGGCCTCTCCCTGTCAGGGCGAGGCAGGGAAGGAGCCGGGATTCTTCGCTTCGCTCTAGAATGACACAAGAACGAAGACGACCCTCGTGTCATTCTGAGCCGCTGCGGCGAAGAATCTCGCCGGACAACGAAAACTCCGGCGTCCGGCGCCCAACGACTGCAAACGCGCTTACGCGCGAGATCCTTCGCTGCGCTCAGGATGACACAATAAAAATTCTAACAGGCCGCCAGGCCGCATCTTCTTCCTCACTAAGGTGCAGGGGTTACCCCTGGCCGTGGCGACGGCAGCGCAGTATTAAGCCATTGGCAAGGGGCCGCGCCCGCCAACGGCGGGCGGTCGTTGGCACGACGGGCCAGTATTAATTCGCAGGGGTCACCCCAGCACCCACGGCGGGTTTCGCATACAACTAAGTTC
>NZ_DATCTO010000037.1 GCF_036567905.1 Candidatus Binatus sp. | reverse complement strand
CGATCGCAACCGCGATCGGCACGGCGGAAATTTCACTCGCCATTCCTGCCGACATCGACGACGTGATTGATCTGGATATTAGAGTCATGCAAATTACGGCGTCAGGATGAAGAAAGATGTCGTGAGAGTCCGCGGTTGTGGACGGGGGTCGGAGCGACCTGCGAGTATACTGCCATGGCCCGGTAACGGGCCGTTTTGGAATGACCAAAACCGCCCACTATCCATGGCCCTGGCCAAGCAGAAGTTCAATTATGATCGGGGCTCTCCTGGCTGGCTTAACTATCTGTGCGGCAAACTGCTCTCGATTTGAATTCATCAATCTCAAATACACGCTGCCGACTGAATGCACCGCAGCCTATTCGCCTTCGATCGGCAAAGACCTCGTAGTAGGGGAATCGAGCGAAGAAGTTTTACGCAAAGTAGGGAAACCCAACGAAGCCATAAAGGAAAAAGGATATACCTATTATGTTTATTTTGTTCAGCCCTATTTCCTGCAGGAGGTCGGCGGCAAGTACCTCGGTGCATGCAGCTCAGGGCCATACACGGATTCATCGATGTACTACGTTACTTTCGCCGCAGATAAGAGAATCGAGTCCATCATGTATTATATGCTAGCAGGCGCTGCTTCGCAGCAAGTGAAGGTGCCGGGCGCGGATGGGCTGCTACTTCCGGCGACTCTCTATCAACCACGAGGATGCAGCACTGAACGTAAGCCGGGGATCGTGCTCCTCCATGGCTGGCTTGACGAGGGAGCGACGGACACTGAGCTGGGAGGGGGTGCAAACCTCTTTGCTGAACAAGGCTACGTTGTTTTGTTACCGTTAATGCGTGGTTGGGGCGGGGGCCACAACGACTGCGGGCTCAGCCAGCCGGCTGATACAACACGAATGATCGAATGGCTGGCCTCCCAACCGGGTGTTGACCCCGACCGCATCGGAGTCGTCGGGTTCTCGTTCGGCGGGCAAGTCGCACTGCTTACCGGGGCGCTTAGTCATCGGGTTAAGGCGATCGTTTCATATTTCGGACCTACCAACTTGGTTAGCCGGAACGCTCAATTGCCCTGGTATCACTGGCTTCCAAAAGCGTGCCGATCCGACCTCAAGAGCCGTTCGCCAGTTAGCGTGGCCAGCCGGATAAAAGCGCCGGTGCTTTTGATTCAGGGAGATGCCGACACGACTGTACCGCCCGAGCAAGCTCAAGAAATGGAGCAGGCGATGTGGAAGTCGGGCGGCAACGTTCAGCTATACATTGTGAGCGGAGTAGGGCATAGCAGCGCATTGTCCATAGATGCGTGGTCTGTTACGCAGCGGTTCCTAGAGGCAAACCTCGGCAAACCCAGTTGCGTCCAGACACTGCATGCGACGAATCCGTCTCCGCAGCCGACTCCGCGAGCTTTGGAACCTCAATGAAGAACGGCCTAATGGCTATATCATTGCTGGCGTCCCTGGCGATCATACCGCCAACCCAGGCGGTCGCCGAGCCGCAGCAGGAGTTCGCACCGCCGCCGGGCGGCCAGTCCCCCGGTAGCCAATCGCCGCAAGGCAATCAAGCTCTCGAGGTCGTGCCGTCGCAGAATAATCGCATTCTAGAGTTCCCGCCCCTGGTAGGCGGGGCACTGCCACCGGCCCCACAGCCTCTGACCAACCCGGAGATACCGTCACCATTTATTGGATGCTGGGAAGGGACAGTCGAGCGATGGGATTCTGCGGTTGGGAATTTCCAAAACGTGACCATCAGTAAGCCCGGTCGAATCGTATTTTGTTACCGGCCAAATCATATTGACGTTCCCGTCGCCGAGCTCGAGGCGGAATTCGCCGCGCCAGCTTGGATCAAAGGCATCGCCACGCATCTGGGCTTTCGTCTGGCCTTTGTCAAAGTGGATCGTAACGACATTTCGAACAGAATCTATGCGATTACTCCTAGCCAGATCTACGCGCGCACTTTTGTGCCGCTCAGCATCATCGGCCATTGGAGGTGGGTACTTCCTGTCCCAAAACATGCGGCATTGGTTGATGAAGAACTGGCGCAAAAGAAAGATTTGGACCATTTGTCGGTACAGGCGCGCCAGGAATTAGAAGTGGACGGGCTACCAGCCGTCAGAACCTGGCACGCCGATTTCCATCGCACAGTTGACCCTGATTAGCCCGGCGGCAGTGAGATTAGGACCGAATACACCGCTCAACGGCTATTCTCAACGAGTCGGCGCGCGAAAAATCCCTGCCCTGACGGAACCGGCGGAAAACGGTGCGCGACTCTCAGTGCTTTCCTTTTTTCCGAAATCGTATTGAGTTAGAACTTTGGAACAACTCTGATGCTGCGCCCTAAGCCTGCCTTAACCCTCATCCGCTGCGCGCTGATCTCGACCTGCGTCGCACTGTTTGCCCTGACTGCGTGCAGTTCGGCCGAACTCCTGCTCCACGGCGGCGAAACCCAGGTCAAACGCGAGCCTCGGCCCCCCGAGCCGGGTCCGTACGTTTTGATCTTTGCCTTTGATGGGGCCGGTTACGACCAGCTAATGACCGCGATTCAATCGGGCAAAGCGCCCGCGATGGCCGGGATGCTCGGCAAGCCCGAGGGAGGTGGACTGTACCAGTACGCTTACTCCGTGCCAAACGCGGTCAGCATCCTGCCCTCGACCACCATTGCCGCCTGGTCGGCGATCTTCACCGGCGCGCCGACGGCCTGGAACGGGGTGCCGGGCAACGAATGGTTCGTGCGCGAGAAGATGAAATTTTACGCGCCGGTGCCGGTGTCGGTCCAAGAGATGGACGACAACCGCGCCATGATAACCGACGGGCTGGTCGGCAAGTCGCTCAAGAGCCCGACGCTGTTTCAGCAGGCCGGAGTGAAATCGGCAGTCTCGCTGAATCCGGTTTATCGAGGCGCCGACTATTTCACGGTCATCGATCCGGTCTCGATGGTCTCCTTGTACACGGAATTCCTGGCGCGTGGCGGCGGCGAGAATTCGCCCGAAAAAATGGATATCTACGAGCAGCTCGACAAGGATTCAGTGCCGAAACTGCTCGCTTCCATGAAGGATCATGGCGTTCCGAAAATTCAAGTTGTCTATTTTCCGGGAATCGATTTGTACACGCATCTCGCCACCGATCCGTTGCCGATGGAAGTCGCCTACCTCGAGACGGTAACCGATCCTCTCGTCGCCCGGATTCTCGACGCGTACCGGAATTACGGCATTCTCGATCAGACGTACATCGTGGTGATCGCCGATCATGGTCACACTCCCGTGCTGAAGGACGCGCGCCATGCGCTTGGCGCCGGCTCCAACGAAGGGCCGGCCGCGGTTGTCAAGGCCGCGGGATTCCGGCCGAGAAAATTTGTCCTGAATCCCGGCAACAACGAGCAGGACTACCAGGCGGCCTTCGCCTATCAGGGCGCGATCGCTTACGTCTATCTGGCCGACCGCTCAACCTGTCCCAATCCCGCAATGACTTGCGATTGGAAGCGCCCGCCTCGCTACCGGCAGGACGTGCTGCCAGTTGCGCGGGCGTTCTACAACTCGAACAAAACCGGAAAGCCGGTGCAGACGATGAAGGACACGCTCGACTTGATCTTTGCGCGGGTCCCGACTCCGCCAGGAAAAAATACCCTCGAGTACGAGATCTTCGACGGTCACCGGCTGGTGCCGATTTGGGAATACTTGATCAGGCATCCGCGGCCCGACTTGCTCCAGCTCGACCGGCGGATGCAATGGTTGAGCGCCGGGCCATACGGCAATCGCAGCGGCGACATCCTGCTGCTGTCGCGGTCGGGGCTAAACCAGCCTATCCAGGATCGCTACTACTTCTCGGCCCCATATCACTCCTGGCATGGCAGCGCGTCGATGCAGGACAGCCACATCCCGCTGATCGTCGCGCGCAAAGACTATCCTGGCGCCAAGCTCAAGCAGCTCGTCGATAAGGTCGCAGGTTCCCAACCGTCGCAACTGGCGCTGGTGCCGATCGTTCGCGCGCTGCTGACCTCCCAGCCGCCGGCTGCACCCGCCGTGCCGCCCGCTAAGCCGGGACCGGACCAGTCAGCGACGCCCGCTGCGAAATCTCGATGAAGTTGCCGTCGGGGTCGCGAATGAACGAAATCCGCGCCACCGCGCCCAGCGTCACCGGCGCCGCGCCTTCCCAAACACCCATCGACATGAAGCGTCGATGCTCTCCGTCGCAATCGCGCACCTGCACCGTGATATAACGCATCCCCACTGCGCGCATCGACGCGATCACGTCCGCCGCGCTGGCCGTCGGTGATTTCCGGGCGCGCACGGCCGCCGGATCGTGCCGGAAGCTGATCGTCGTCTCGCCCAGCTTGAACCGGCCCGCGCCAATCCTCTGCGCCTGTAGCGTGCCGGCGTAGAAATTCTCGAAGGCGGCCTCGTCGGTGACGCCGATATGGATTTCGATCTGGTTGACGCCGCGCTGACCGCTCGGCGCCAGCTCGACCTCGTTGCCGTCGGGGTCCTGCATCGGAAGCGGCATCGGCGTGCGCGGATCGGAAATCGAAAGCTTTCGGTAGCCGCCCGCGACGCGGGCCGGCAGCGGATCGCGGACGTGATTTATCTTGAGCACCGATCCGAGCAATCCGAAACGATATTGCCTCACGCCTTTGCCGACCGGCAGCGTCTCCTCGTAGGGCAGCCGGATTCGTTCGCCATAGAATGCGCGCATCTCGTCCAGCCGGTTGGTGAAAATTCCCACGTCGATGAATCGCTTTGCCAATTCCATTTCAATCTCCCGCAAATGCGCCGCGCGCCGGGACTATCCTCGCCCATCGCACGATCTCCATTCAATCGTCCGCCGCTCGTCCGCTTTCATTTCTTGGCGAACTGGGTTACCTGTTGCGATACAAATCATTAGACCGCGCGAGGATTGAAAATGGACTTTTCGCTGACCCCCAAAACCGAACAATTGCGCAAGCGCGTCTCCGACTTCATGGACCAGTACGTCTTCCCCATCGAAAAAGAAGTTGCGCGCGAGGTTGGCGAGAGCGGACATACCGAGCCCCAATGCCTCAAAGACGTCCGCAAAAAAGCCAAGGCCGAGGGCCTTTGGAACCTCTTTCTGCCCGGCGAAGATGGCGCCGGTCTCAAGAATCACGAGTATGCGCCCTTGTGCGAGCTGATGGGCCGCAGCCCGATCGGCGCGCGCGCGTTCAACTGCATGGCGCCCGATACCGGCAACATGGAAATCCTGTCCGAGTTCGGCACTGCCGAGCAGAAAAAGAAATGGCTCCAGCCCTGTCTCGACGGCGAGATGCGCACCTGCTTCTCGATGACCGAGCCCGATACCGCCGGCTCCGATCCGACCCAGCTCAAGACCCGCGCCGTTCGCGATGGCGACGACTACGTGATCAACGGGCACAAGTGGTTCACTTCCAATGGCATTGGCTCGAGCTTCGCGATTGCGATGGTCGTGACCGACCCCGACGCGCCGCCCCATCGCCGCGCCAGCCAGATAATCGTTCCGACCGACACTCCCGGATTCAACCTGATTCGCGCCGTGCCGGTGATGGGCCACACCGGCGGCGGCGGGCATTGCGAGATAATCTACAAGGACTGCCGCGTGCCGGTGACCAACATACTCGGCGAGGAAGGCGGCGGCTTTGCAATCTCGCAGGCGCGGCTCGGTCCGGGACGCATCCATCACTGCATGCGAATCATCGGGGTCGCCGAACGAGGGCTCGAACTGATGTGCAAGCGGGCCAACACGCGCTTCACCCACGGCAGCTTTCTCGCCGACAAGGCCAACATCCAGGAGTGGATCGCCAACTCGCGAATCGAGATCGACTCATGCCGCCTGATGGTGATGCATGCGGCGTGGAAGATGGACACCGTGGGCAAGCGCGAGGCGCGCAACGAGATCTCGATGATCAAAGTGATGTGCGCGAACATGGTGATGATCGTGCTCGATCGCGCCATCCAGGTGTTCGGCGCGGCCGGCGTCAGCGACGACATCCCCATTGCGCGGATGTGGCGCGACAGCCGCTCGTTGCGAATCGCCGACGGCCCCGACGAAGTGCATCGCATGACCATCGCTCGCCGCGAACTGCGCAAGTACAAGTGACTCCGAGGCGTGCCCGAGGGGTCATCCTGAGCTCCTGCGAAGGATCTCTCAGGCGTGTCCGAGCCGCATCCTGAGCGAGCGAAGCGAATAAGGATCCTTGGATCGTGTTTTTGCTATGGCTGAAGCGATAGAATTCGTCCCCGAATTTGGCGACGTCCGCGACGAGGAGCAGCTCGACTGGGGCAAACTCGCCGCCTACTTGCGCGGCAGGCTTCCCGGCGCCGACGCGCCGATGACCGTCAAGCAGTTTCGCGGCGGATCGTCGAATCTCACCTACCTGCTGCGCTTCGGCGACCGCGAATGGGTGATGCGCCGGCCGCCATTCGGGCCGCTGCCCGTGGGCGGGCATGACATGGGCCGCGAGTACAAGGTGCTCTCGCGGCTGTGGGAAGTCTTCAAGCCGGCGCCGCGCGGGATGCTCTACAGCGACGACGTGTCGATCGTCGGCGCGCCATTTTTCGTGATGGAACGGCGCACCGGGATCGTCATCAAAAATCGTGAGCCGCTGCCCGCAGAGCTGGGCAACGATCCGGCGACGTTTCGCGCAATCTCGCAAGGATTCATCGATACGCTCGCCGATTTGCACGACGTCGATTACGCGGCGATTGGACTTGGCTCGCTGGGCAAGCCCGACGGATTCTTAAAGCGCCAGGTAACCGGATGGATGGGGCGATGGGAGAAAGCCAAAACCCGCGAAGTGCCGCTGATGGAAAAACTCGGCGCCTGGTTTCTCGACAACCTCCCCGTGTCGCCGCCGCCGGTGCTCGTGCATAACGACTTTTACCTGCACAACATCATGCTCGGCGCCGTCAATCACGGCCAGGTAGTCGGAGTATTCGACTGGGAAATGTCCACCATCGGCGATCCGCTGGTCGATCTCGGCATCGCGATTGGCTATTGGCGCGACCAGAGCGACCCGCCCGAACTGCTGGTGACCTCCTACGGCGAGGCGCATACGCTGCGCGCCGGCTTCATGACCCGCGACGAACTGGTGCATCGCTATTCCAGCCGCACCGGCCGCGACGTGAGCGGCATCCCGTTTTACTGGGCGTGGGCGGATTGGAAGACTGCGACCGTCGTCGAGCAAATCTACGTACGCTACGTGCGCGGGCAGACCACCGATCCGCGCTTCGCGCTGATGGGTCCGATGGCGCCGGCGCTCGCGTTCGCTGCCGCGCAGGTCGCCTCGCGCCTGGGCTTCAAGGCGTAACACTTCGGCGCGTCTCAGGAGCCCACGCCGCGCGCGGTGGCGGACCGGTAATCCGCTACCGTGACCGCCGGGCTGGCGCGCCCGACCATTTCCGGATTTCGTTCCAGGTCCAACTATCGAGGTTCGGCACCTCGCCGCCGTCGATGAATATCTCGCCAAGATTTTTCGCACGATGTGAAAATTGCTGCGCAAACGGAGTCAAGTGGTCTTCAAGATATTTGTCGAAGAAATCGATGTGAACGGCATCAATCGCGTAGTGCCTAAAGGGGGTGTCGCCGCTGAGGGGAGCCACGTTTGGTTCCTGCCGAACTATCCTTACCCAAGGAGTATAGACGGGCTCTGCGACGCGATCCGGGCCTTCCACCAGAATCATGGGGGCATCGAGCACCGCTACCGATAAGGCCGCTCTTGCGAAGACGCAGTTGTTGTCCGGGCTGTGAGCGTGACCGTAGACCGATCTGGCATGATCAGCGGCCTTTGACAGAGGAAGAACGATACTGTTGAAAGGGTCAGCGCCTGAGAGCTCGACTTTGTTGCCCTTCGGTCTGGCCTGACTGAATGAGGCCGCTCTATCTGTCCCTAGCGAAACGAAAGGCAGCTCGCATAGTCCCAGAGCCCGAGAAGCTGAGACGAGTTCGTGCCGCTCGGGATTCTTTGACGGGTTCTTTTCCCAAAGCGAAACCCCTCCATATGGCAGGCCGAAAACGGAAGGGAACCAAAGCATGTCTGGACGAGTCACCATTCGGAAGAAAATGTAGGGGTGCTCCGACTTTTTGCATTCGATCATTAGGACAATGCCTGGTATTACTTCCGCTCTTAGATCGAATCTCCCTTCCGACGATGCAAGTACGTCCAGGCTTCTTGTGTCGCCGCTGTCGCGATCTGAATATCCCCACTCCTCGGTGACGTTATAGTCGCGCTTCACTAATCGCTCAGCAACTACGCTCTGAAGAGGGTATCCAGATTTCTCGATACCCTTGATCAGATCGGCTTCTCCGATCCCTTCGGGTATACGGTTTCGCTCCGGGTTGTTGGGCTTTTGGTTCATCTGGTTCAGACCCCGATGTCGCTTCAGTGACTCCAACATTGTGAACTACGCCAAGATTAGAGCACAATATTCAGCACGGTAAATCTGGGGAAACGACCCGCAAAAGGACGCCCAACAAAATGAGCAGAGTATTCGTTCTGGGTGCTGGCGCATCCGCTTTCGCTGGGTATCCCCTCGCTCTGGATCTGTGGCGATTTATTCGTGACTCGGACCCGGCAGAGTCTCAAGCTCGCGAAGCGCACGCGGCGGTTATGAAGGTCATAGAACCTATCGTGCGAACGAACCTTCTTCCGCAAGAAGATGGCCGTCCGAATCTGGAGAACCTGTTTACACAGTTGGACCTTGGCCACATGGGGATCGGCCCGGAGGAACTGAGACTCGGGGATTGGCCCCTAATCCGAATGAAAATTGTGCGTCTAATAGTCGAAAATTTCCGATGGCAAGAATGGCGATTCCAAGGGCAAATAGTTCATGCCCGTTACCAGTCGGGTCTTGAGGTAGATCGCACCTTAGCGTTGTCCGTCCTCGCTGCATGGGCGGATACGCTCAAACCGGGAGATACAATACTGAGTTTCAATTGGGATCTTTTGCACGAATCGGCTTTATGGCGCGCTGGCAAATGGCATTTTGCAGACGGCTATGGCTTTCAATGTAGAGACGCGCCAGATTCTGCTCACTCACCCGTCAAGATTCTGAAACTGCACGGATCCGTAAATTGGGCCCAGGAATCAGACATGGACATTGCAGCCGAAATCGAGAACAAGAGAGATTTCTTCGAAGGAGCTGCTGACGATCGAAACACATTTCTGAAACGACGCGGTGCTTGGAACATGGGGCGACAGTTGATCGTTCCGAGCTACATCAAGGACCCGAGCGCTAATCGTCTTCTCGTCCGTATATGGAACCAAGCGGAAGCGGCATTACGCCAAGCCGATGAGATAATCGTAATCGGTTTCAGTCTCAACAAGGCTGATTCAGCCGCACGAAGGCTGCTCGCAACAGCTCTGGATGGAAGGTCGCCGGCGCCTCGTCTTGTGGTTGTCTCCCCGGACCAGCCTGAATGGGATATGTTCTGCTACTATAACTTGCAGATCAAACAAGAACGAATCCGGAAACGGTTTGAAGACTGGATCACAACAAGACCGTTTTCCGACGATTGAGACGGTTCGTACGCTGTAAGCATGGCTCGCGCTAAAAAAATACCGCCGCTTCATCCTGGCAAGGTCTTGTACGAGGACTTCATCGTTCCGACCGCCATCAGCATCCATCGGCTTGCGATGGATTTCCGCGTGCCGGCCAATCGGATCGCGGAAATCGTAAAGGGCGAGCGCGCGATCTCGGCAGACACCGCGCTTCGCCTCGCTCGTTATCTCGGTACCTCGGCGGAATTCTGGCTCGGATTGCAGAGCGACTACGAACTCGAAAAAGCCAAAGACCAACTGGCGGCGAAAATCGAGCGCGAGGTCAATCCCCGCAAACGCGCGGCATGACGCGGCTCGGATTCAACTCGAAAATTCAAAGTAGGTACAGGCCATCCCGTCGCGACGCCGGACGCCGGAGTATCCGTCGAGATTCTTCGCCGCAGCGGCTCAGAATGACCGGATTGTTTTTCCGTCATCCTGAGCGCAGCGAAGGATCTCGCGCTCCAGCGCGTCCCCCAGCGACATCAACGAGATGGAGCTTAACTGCAACAAGCGCGGATTCTTCGTCGCTCAGTTCGAGGAAATCTCTGGCGCTTCCGACTTTCCATCCTGCGCTTTCCAGTCGCTGTTTTTTGCGTTTCTCCATCGCTCCTTGCGCAGACCGCGTTCGACGCAATCATCCTGCTCTTTTCAGCGGGCGGCAACTAGGCTATCCAAGGTACCAAGGCGCGAATAATTATCCCGGCCCGGAGGTTTCCCAATCTTGCACGCCATCGATTACGAAGCCCCAACCACGCTCGATCAGGCGGTCAGCATCCTCAAAGCCCACGGTGAGAACGCCCGCCCGTTCTGTGGCGGCACCGATATCATCATCCAGTTGCGCGCCGGAGTCCGCCGCACCGAGCATCTGGTCGACGTCAAGAAAATCAAGGAGCTTCAAGCGCTCTCCTTCAATGCGAAGAAGGGATTGCGGCTGGGCGCGGCCGTGGCTTGCATCGAGATTAGCCAGAGCGACGTGATGCGGCGTCATTACCCCGGCCTGACCGAGGCGGCGCATCTCATCGGCTCGCTGCAGATTCAGAACCGCGCCTCGGTGGGCGGCAATCTGTGCAATGGATCGCCGGCCGCGGACACTACGCCTGCGCTGATCGCGCTCGGCGCGCGCGCCCGAATCGCCGGCCCCAAGGGCGAGCGCGAGGTGCCGGTCGAGGCCTTCGTCGTATCGCCCGGACGCACCGTGCTCAAGCCCGGTGAGTTGCTGGTGGAACTGCTGGTTCCGGCGCCGGCGCCGCATTCGAGCGACGCATATCTTCGTTTCATCCCGCGCAACGAGATGGATATCGCAGTCGTCGGTGTGGGAGCATCGCTTACGCTCGACGGCGACAAGGTCAAGGCGGCGCGGATCGCGCTTGGCGCCGTTGCGCCGACTCCGATCCTCGCAAGCAAAGCCGCCGCCGCGATCGTTGGCAAGAAACTCGACGATGCGGCCCTCGAGGCCGCCGGCCGTGCGGCGAGCGCGGCCTGTTCGCCGATCGACGACATGCGCGGGACGGCGGAATTTCGGCTCCACATCGCCGCGGTGCTCACGCGCCGCGTGCTCTTAATCGCGGCCGAACGCGCGAAAAAGAACTGAATTACAGCAACGAACACAAACGGCGCATAAAACTAATGTCGAAAAAGACCCTGGTAGAAGCAACGATTAACGGCGAAACGGTCGAGTTCCTCTGCGAGCCGCGCCAAAGCCTGCTCGAAGCGCTGCGCGACGTGCTCGAGCTCACCGGCTCCAAGGAAGGATGCCTGACCGGCGATTGCGGCGCTTGCACCGTGCTGGTCGACGGCCGCGCGGTATGCTCGTGCCTGATGCTCGGCGTCGAAGCGCAAGGCAAGAACATCGTGACCGTCGAAGGGCTCGCCACCAATGGCGTGCTTAGTGTTTTGCAGAACAAGTTTCTCGAGCATGCGGCCTTGCAGTGCGGCATCTGCACTCCCGGATTCCTGATTTCGGCGAAGTCGCTGCTCGATCGCAATCCGAAACCGACCGAGCACGAAGTCCGCTACGCGCTGGCCGGGAATCTGTGCCGATGCACCGGTTATGACAAGATTGTGAAAGCGGTGCTCGACGCGGCTGCGGATATTCGCTCGCACAGCGAAGCCAAAGCGGCGCCGCGATGAGCGCGTCGCAGGACTGACAGGACTATCGATACGACTAGGCGATCCGAGAGGTAAGGCATGGCGGCATCAACCACGACAGGCGATTTCAAAGTCATCGGCACCCGTCCGATTCGGCCCGACGGCGTTGACAAAGTGACGGGCCGCGCCAAGTTCGGCGCCGACTACGCATTCCCCGGGATGCTGCACGGCAAGGTGCTGCGCAGCCCGCACGCCCACGCGATTATCAAATCGATCAAGTTCGACAAGGCGCTCAAGCTCCCCGGCGTCAAGGCTATCGTCACCTCCAAGGATCTCCCGCCGGCGGAGAACAAGCTCGAGCAGGCCGGCGAGATGACGATTAACCC
The DNA here is from genome assembly GCF_036567905.1 of Candidatus Binatus sp. Taxonomy (NCBI): domain Bacteria; phylum Candidatus Binatota; class Binatia (SeqCode); order Binatales (SeqCode); family Binataceae (SeqCode); genus Binatus (SeqCode); species Binatus sp. (SeqCode). Next base: position 3,201 of record NZ_DATCTO010000037.1, on the reverse strand, counting down.
GATGTACCTGTCGATGAACATCCTCGCGCACGACAAGGTCCTGTATGACGGCCATGCGATCGCCGCCGTCGCCGCGACCAGCCCGCATATCGCCGAGGAAGCGCTGCGCCTGATCGAAGTCGAATACGAAGTGCTGCCGCCCGTGATGACCGTCGAGGCCGCCACCAGGCCCGGCGCCACGATTCTGCTCAACGAACTGCGCAACCCTGAGCTGGGCGACAAGCCGACCAACGTCGCGCAGCACTACCAGTTCAAACGCGGCGACCTCGCGGCCGGATTCAAGGCCGCGGACTATGTGATCGAGCGCGAATTCAACACCGCGACGGTGCATCAGGGATACATCGAGCCTCACAACGCCGTCGGCATCTACAACTCCGACGGACAGGCAACGATTTACTGCTCGACTCAGGGCTCCTTCGACGTGCGCTCGCTCAGCGCGCAGGTGTTGGGGATGCCGGTCGGCAAAATCAAAGTCGTGCCGGCCGAAATCGGCGGCGGCTTCGGCGGCAAGACCACCATCTACCTCGAGCCGCTCTCGGTGCTGCTCTCGAAGAAGACCGGCGCCCCCGTCAAGCTCGTCATGTCGCGCGCGGAAGTGCTCCGCGCCAGCGGACCGACCCCCGGCTCGAAGATCAAAGTGAAGATGGGCGCGACCAGGGACGGCAAGCTCGTCGCCGCCGAAATCTGGATGGCATACGAGGCCGGCGCGTTTCCGGGCTCGATGGTGGCGGCCGGCGCCTTGTGCATCATCGCTCCCTACACCATCGAGAATTTTCAAATCGACGGCTACGACGTGGTGGTCAATCGGCCCAAGGCCAACGCCTATCGCGCGCCGGGCGCAACCAACGCCGCGTTCGCCTCCGAAACTGTGATCGACGAGCTGGCCGAGAAGTGCGGAATCGATCCGATCGACTTCCGCATCAACAACGGGGTCAAAGAAGGCTCCGCGCAGATCATGGGCCCTCCCTTCAAGCGCATCGGATTTATCCAGACCTGCGAAGCGATCAAGAACAGCCCGCATTACAAGTCGAAACTGACCGGCAAGTTCCGCGGACGCGGCGTCGCGTCGGGATTCTGGTTCAACGCCGGGATGCAATCGTCGGCAATCGTCAATATCCATACCGACGGAACCGCCAGCGTTGTCACCGGCTCGCCGGATATCGGCGGCTCGCGCGCCTCGATGGCGATGATCACTGCCGAAGTGCTCGGACTGCCGTTCACCGACGTGCGGCCGCTCACCGCCGACACCGATTCGATCGGTCATACCGACGTGACCGCCGGAAGCCGCGTCACTTTCGCAACCGGGATGGCGGTGTACGAGGCGGCCAAGGACGCCGTGCGCCAGTTGATCGAGCGTGCCGCCAAGGTCTGGGAGAAAAAACCCGACGAAGTCGAATTCCGCGACGGTATGCTCCATCTCAAAGGCGACGGCGTGCCCCCCATGTCGATTAAGCAGATCGCACCCCGCTTGCCCCGCACCGGCGGTCCGATCACCGGGCGCGCCAGCGTCAATGCGCGCGGCGTCGGACCCGGATTTGCCACCACCGTCGTTGACGTCGAGGTCGATCCCGACACCGGCAAGGTGCAACTGCTGCGATGCACCGTCGCGCAAGACGCCGGCAAGGCGATTCATCCCAGCTACGTCGAAGGACAAATGCAGGGCGGAACGGCCCAGGGAATCGGATGGGCGCTGAACGAGGAATACTTCTACGACGACAAGGGCACGCTGCGTAACTTCGGATTTCTCGACTACCGGATCCCGACCTGCCTCGACTTGCCGATGATCGAAACGGTCATCGTCGAGGAAGCAAACCCCGGCCATCCGCTGGGCGTGCGTGGCGTTGGCGAGGTGTCGATCGTGCCGGCGGTAGCAGCGGTCGCCAATGCGATCTATCACGCGGTGGGGGTCAGGATGACCCAGGCGCCGATGTCGCCGCCCAGGTTGCTCAAGGCGATCCTGAAGCTTCGCGGCGCCACAACGAAACAACATTCCGCCGCGGCGAATTGATCACCAGTGACGGAAAGAGGCGGGCGAACCGCCCCCTGATTTTTCCGCAATGCCAACGGTTGTGATTCCCGCGCTGCTCCGCAAATTCACCGGCGGCGTCGAGCGCGTTGAACTGCCGGGAAAATCGATCCGCGAGCTGGTTCAGCGTCTTGGCGAGCGGTTTCCAGGCATCGACCAGCAGTTACTCGAGGATGGGGACATCCGGCCGTCGATCGCGGTATCAATCGACGGTGAAATAGCCACCGGCGGCGTGCTCGATGCCGTTGGCGAGGACAGCGAAGTGCATTTCATTCCCGCGCTTGGCGGAGGCGAAGCCTGAGCGCCAAACAGCCCGCCCGAAAGCCGCTGTTTCCCTGCCGACAGCGGGTTCGCCGGCATCCATTGCATGATACACGCACTTGCGTACAATACGTTTGCTGGCCGGGGTTTGCCCCCCTTTTCCCGGTTGGCTACGGGCCGGGTGGAGCAATCTGCCTGGCCCTAATTTTTTGGTCAGAATAATGCCCTGGCCGCCTCGCCGATTAAATTCGCTTCCCCAGCCGTCCGCCCTTGCTGGTAGCCGGATTCCCCGTTTGTTGGTCACGAACAGACGCCCCTCGATTTGATTAGCAGGGCTAATGCATCTCCGGCTTTCAACATTTCGCTTACCTTGCTAACTGCCGGTCGCCGCGATACAAATCTCGCACGCCGGAACCAGCGGGACTCCAATGGCATACGAATATCCGTTTGCTTCAGTCGGCGAACAGTTGAAGTTGAGCGTATGGGCAAAGGGTGAGATCGCCTTGGGCTACAATCCGATCTTCTATCGTCGTGACGCATTCGGCGCCTGGATGCAGTACAGCGCGCATGCCAATACGTCGTCCCATTTTGGTTGGGAAATCGGTCACATTAAGCCCGTCGAACAAGGCGGGAGCGACGAGCTTTCGAATCTTCAACCGCTCCAGTGGCGGAACAACCGCATCCGGACTGCGCCGCAGCCGTAAACCGCTTACCCTGTTCTAACAGGGACGAAGTCCCGCATCTGCTCTTAGCATCGGGTTTAGGCGTCACCTTGGCCGTTGCTACGGCTGGCCAGTATTAAGCCGTTGGCAGTGGCCGCGCCCGCCCGTTGGCACGGGAGGCCAGTATTAAGAGACCGCGCGCCCGCCGGTTCATCTATCGCATAGTCGCGAAAAGATGCGCTGCGCAGATTT
>NZ_DATCTO010000036.1 GCF_036567905.1 Candidatus Binatus sp. | reverse complement strand
CACCGCGAGCGCGCCCGCGGGCTTCTCTTGGCGCGCATTGAAGCCGAACTGAGGCAGGGGTGACCCCTGCACCCAGTATTAAGGCCGCCCGCCGTTGGCGGGCGCGGCCCCTGCCAACGGCTTAATACTGCGCTGCCGTCGCCACGGCCAGGGGTGACCCCTGCACCTTAGTGAGGAAAAAGATGCGGGCGGAGTTTATCCTGAGTACTCGAAGGGCCCTGTTAGAAGGGGTTGATCAGGAAAGAGTCCGTGCGCCCGTTTTTTGTGTCATCCTGAGCGCAGCGAAGGATCTCGCGCGCCAGCGCGTCTCGCTTCAGCACCAACATCCGGTTACGCACAGCTCTCCCTGTCAGGGCGACGCAATTCGTTAACGTCGCTCAGTTCACTGCGGCCGAGCGCTCGGCAATCAGCCGATCCAGCTCGGCGCGCAGCTTGGGCAGCACTTCTTCGTAGCCGAAATAACCTATCTTTTTATCTTTCTTCTTGAGATTCACCGTGGTCGGACCGCACCACAACCCAAGGTCGGCGTCGTCGGTCTCGCCCGGCCCGTTCACCCTGCATCCCATCACCGCAATCGTGATCTTGTGCTTGCTGGCGTAAGCCGTGAGTTCCTTGACCTGCTGCGCCAGCTCGACGAACTTCTCGTTCTCGACCCGCGAGCACGACGGGCACGAGATGATGTTGAGCCCCGCGCCGAAATCGGGCACCGAGATGAACCTGCCCGCCGCGACATCCTCGATAATCTTGTGGCCGACGATCACTTCCTCGTGCTTGCGCTCGTTGGGCAGCGTCAGCGAGACGCGGATCGTATCGCCGATGCCCTGCGCCAGCAGTTTTTCGAACGCGATCCGAGTCTTGATGATTCCGTCGGGCGGCAACCCCGCCTCCGTGACGCCAAGATGGATCGGCACGTCGGGCCGGCGCTTGGAGAAGCGCCGATTCGCGTCCATCACCTTGTTGGGATCGGAATCCTTGAGCGACACGACGAAGCGGGTGAAGCCGAGCTCGTCCATCAGCTCGCAATGGTACGCCGCCGACTCGACGATCGCGGCCAGTTGATCGCCGGGATACTTGTCGATAAACGCCGGCGCGACCGAGCCGCAGTTGACGCCGATGCGGATCGCGAGGTTGTGGTCGCGGGCCACATCCACCAGCCATTTCACCTTCTGCCCGATCGTCTTCGACTTTTCCAGATGGTGGAGATGGCCCGGGTTGTAGCGAATCTTGTCAACGTGCGGCGCGACCCGGGGGGCTAACTTGTAGTTCTCCTGCAAATCGACCGACAGCACGATTCCCTTGGTCTGCGCGCGGATTTCCTTGAGCGCCGGGATTTCCTTCTCGTTGTCCATCGCGATTCGGACAATTCCCGCGCCCGCGTTCGCCAACTGATGGGCCTGCGCGACTGTCTTATCGACGTCGATGGTTCGCGTCGCGCACATCGACTGCACCACCACCGGCGCGTCGCCGCCGACTCTGGCGCCGCCGATCGTTATCTGCCGCGTCTTCCGATCTTTTCGTGCCTGATCCATTTCCACTGATTCAATTATTCCCCAATGCTGCCGAATGCGCGCCGCCCTTGCTAGTGCTTGTGTTCTTCAGCCACCGCCATCGCGATCGCGCCATGGCTGAACGCCGCTCCCGCGCGCATCGCCGCCGCAACCCATACCGCCTCCGCGATCTCCTGGTCGGTGCATCCTTTCTCTTTCGCGCGCACGACGTGCGCCTCGATACACCACGGGCATTGCGTCACATGCGCGGCGGCAATTGCCATCAACTCTTTCGTCTTGCTCGGAATCGCTCCGTCCTTGAAAACTTCCTTGTCGAATTCCAGGAACCCCTTGAACGCGTCGGGCGCATTCTGGCGCAGATTGCGGAGATACTTCGAGGTTTCCCTGCCGTAAAAATCCGCCATTGTCTTACTCCTCGGTCCGCCCTTGCTTGGACGCCCTCTCCCCCAACCGCAATTCTGAACCGTTATCGGTCTGCTTTCGGCGAGCGCCGCGCTTGCACCTGACAATTCAAATATAGCAGACCGTCCGCGCGTATCGACAACAACGGCGCTTGGCGCCTCTGAGCGCATGGTTCGCCGACGCCCCGGGCGCGTTTGCGACGCCGTTTCGCTGATTTCAGCATTAACGGTGGGCAAACTCGGCTCCGTCCAAGGCTCGCGAGCGCAAATTTAGGCTATGACTTTTCTCTTGCAATGAGTCAGCGTTCCCACTAAGTTTCTTCTTCCGTCGATATTAGACGGAGTGAAGCGTCGCATAAGGCATGCTGCTGGGCTCGCCCATCTCTCGCGGCCAATTTCGACGCTCAAGCTGTTCGCTCGCAGGAGGAAGGAAGCTGAACCATGAATACCGCCGCTTTTGCAATCGCTGACGCCGATCCGCGTCCCTTTCCCGACGTTATCCTTCGCAGCCAGTTCTTCGAGATGGTCGGCACGAGATCGCTCTCCAGCGAGCAGCGCCTGATGCTTGCGGTGCTGGCCGACGCGATCAACGTCGTGCAGGAATTCGGCGGCTCAACCAGCCTGCGCAAACGCAGTTCGTTTAACGAGGCGTGGCACTGGATCTTCACCAAGGGCGTCAATTCTCCGCTGTCATTTGACAACGTATGCGACGCGCTCAGCATGGATATCCATGGCTTGCGATGGCGGCTGTCGGAACTGGTGGCAGGCCGCGGCGGCCCTCCGCTGCGCCTGCGGCTGAAGGAAGCGAGCCGGATCCAACGCTTGACGGTTAATCGATCACGCCGGCGCGATCGGCGCGGGATGCGCCGGGTCAATCCCGCCGGCTAGCGACTAACCCTCCGATTCAATCGCCGGCATCAGGCCGCGCGCGGAAAAAAGAAACTCCGCGCGCGGTTTCATTCTTGCGCCGACTCCTGATACGAATTCGGTTTCATCCGATGAAGGAGACCGAACCGATGGACCGTCCGCTCAAGGGCGTCAGAGTTGTCGAAGTTGCGATGTGGGTGGCCGGCCCGTCCACCACCGCCGTGCTGGGCGACTGGGGCGCCGACGTAATCAAGCTCGAAGATCCGACCAGCGGAGACCCGATTCGCGGTTTCGTCACGCGCACGATGGGCGATCCCAATGCGCGCATCCGTCCGCCATTTGAACTCGACAATCGCAACAAGCGCTCGGTCGCGGTTGACCTGCGCCGGCCCGACGGCCACGCCTTCGCGCTCAAGCTGATCGAACACGCCGACGTCTTCGTCACCAGCCTGCGCCTGGACGCCCTCGAGCGCATGAAACTCGATTACGCATCCCTGGCCGCGAAAAATCCGCGGCTCATCTACGGGTCGATCAACGGCTACGGGCATCGCGGACCCGATCGCAACCTCCCTGCCTACGACTACGCCGCCTCGTGGGCGCGCTCGGGCCTGATGGCGACGATCGCCGAGCCGGGGCAGTCGCCGCCGGCACAGCGGCCCGCGATGATCGATCACGCCGTCGGCCTGGGCCTGGCGGGCGCAATCTCAGCCGCCCTGCTCGCTCGCGAGCGCAGCGGCCGCGGCCGCGAGGTCACCATCTCGCTGTTCTCGATGGGCCTGTGGATGAACGCGTCGGATCTTACCATCGGGCTGATGACCGGCCACTCGCCACAATCCGAGTCGCGGACTGGGCGGATAAATCCGATGTGGAGTTCTTATCGATGCGCCGACGCGCGATGGATTTACTTCGTGATGATCCAAAGCGACCGCTATTGGCCGGATTTCTGCCTCGCGCTGGGCAAACCGGATTGGCGGGACGATCCGCGCTTCAAGGATTCAACCGCGCGCGCGCAAAACTGCGCCGCGCTCACCGACGAAATAGATCGCGCGATTGCAACGAGGAGCTGCGACGATTGGGCGCCGATTTTCGATCGCCACAATCTCATCTGGGCGCCCGTTCGCACCGATGCCGAAGTGCTCGACGATCCGCAGGCCGAAGCTATCGGCGCTTTCGCCGCCGTGGACCATCCGAATATTCCCGGATGCCGCGTCGTTAACAGCCCCGTCGAGTTTGGCGGCGCCGACACAATCCCCCATCGTGCGGCGCCCGAACTCGGACAGCATACCGAAGAAGTCGCGCTCGAAATGGGGCTGACGTGGGACGAGATCGCGGGTCTCAAAGCCTCCGGCACCCTGGGATAGATTTATCTCTGTGCAATGGACCAACCCCGCTGCTGACAGGCGATTTTGGACTTCTCGAACAATCAAACGCCGTTATAAAACTGCATTTTCCTGAAACGGTTTGACTATGATGAACCCGCCTCCGTATGATCCTTATCACCTGTCAGCGGAGGTCGCCTGGTTGTGCGAATGATTGTTCCTCCTGTCGCTCATCGCCGCGAAATTGATCGCAACCTCGCCGAATTTTTCCGCGGCCATCGCGCCGCGCATTTCAACCGCGCCATTTCCTCGATGTGCCGATACTTCAAACTGCGCCGCCCGCGGATCGAATGGTTCGAGTACATCGATTGGGGCAAGACCGCCGGCCGCACCTACGAGGACGGCCGCATCCATCTGGTGCATCCCGAAAACTGGAAACGCGGACGCGTCTATTTCAGCGAGCGCCTGTGGATTCAAATGATCTACCACGAGATGGGTCATTTCCTGTTCTGGTCCGACGCCGAGCGCAAGGCCGACCTGTTCTCGCGCCGGATGGTGACCGGGCTTAAAGTCCCCGGCCGCCACGGCTCATCGCGCCCGCGCACCCGGGCGGGAATCTCAAGCACGCGTCGCGCTGCAAATCGGGTCCGCAAGCGTCGTGCGCGTATTTCGATCGCACGAAGATCGAGGCGCACTGCGCGGATCGACGCTCGCAAATCTCGCCGGGTTGCCTGATGGCGCAAAAGCCCAACGTCGAAAACCGCTGGTGGGTCGAAACCACCTTCAAGAAACCCAAGAAGGCCAAGTCCGAAACTGAGATGCCGCAGTTGCCGGTCGCGATGGCGTTTTACCAGGTCGCGCGCGACTACGATCAGGATCGCGCCAAGGAAGACCTGACCGACAACAACCTGCGCATCGCGCGCGAGGCCAATCCTCCGCAGGGCGATTGGGCCTACGTCGCGATGACCGAGCAGCATGCGCCGCCCAATGTCATCAAGCGCGTCAAGGACGAGTTTCGCATCCCACGCGAGGCGCGCGGCATCGTAATCGATCACGGGCGCGTCGTGCGCCTGTTGATTTGCGGCCCGCAGCTCGAGGACTGGATGCTCGACATCACGCTCGGCGAGGAGCCGTCGGTCGATGCGTACGTATGGTCGGTGATGTATCGTGAGCGAATCTTCCGCCGCGCTGAGGACGCGCTGCGCCAGGCGCGCAAATGGGCCATCAACCTGCTCCAGTTCCCTCCCCCGCGCGACGAGCCGTTCCGCGGCTCCCTGCTGGTCTAGCCGAGCTTTGCGTTCAGGGTAAACTCCGCCTGCATCATTGTTTTAACACTGGGTGCAGCGGTCACCCCTGCAAACCCACGGCGGGTTTCACTACAATTAAGTTCGCGCCATGAAATACCTGTCGCTCGTGCTCATAAACCTCACCCGCAACAAGCGGCGCACGATCCTTACCATGCTGTCGATCACCGTATCGGTATTCATCTTCGCGTCGCTGATCAGCCTGCCCGGACTGCTCAACCAGGTCCTGCGCGACCGCGCCAATTCGCTGCGGCTCATCTGTCACAGCAAGGCGGGCTTCGCCTACATGCTGCCCGAAGCGTATCGCCGGCAGATCGAAAGAGTTCCACACGTGGAGGCAGTGGCCGGCTACAGCGTCTTCATGGGAACGTACCGCGATCCGAACGAGCAGATCGGCATCCTCGCCACCGACGACGATCACCTCCGCGAGATCTTTCCCGATTGGGAAATCAGCGCGGAGACCGAGCGCGAATTCGAAAATCTGCGCACCGCAGGCCTGGTCGGAACCACCTTGATGAAGGTGTACGGCTGGAAAGTCGGCGACACGATCATGCTGCGCGGTACGGTGTATCCGGTCGATCTGCAACTGACAATTGTGGGCGTGCTGAACGCGGAAGCCGCTGGGCCTCGAATTATTTTCAGGCGCGACTACATGGAAGAACTGCTGGGCAGGCCCGGCATCGTCAACCTGTTCTGGGTGAAGATAGATCGCTCGCAATCGGCGCCCGAAGTGATCGCCGCAATCGATGAAATGTTCGCCAATTCGGCGCACGAGACGGCCACCGAAACCGAAGTCGCGCTGATCAAGAGCGAGATGGCCGGCAGTATTGCCCTGCTGATTAACGGCGCAAAATTTCTTGCGGTGATCGTGATCTTCACGATCGGGCTGGTCGCCGTCAACACGGCCGCGATGGCGGTGCGCGAACGGCGCCGCGAGATGGCGGTGATGCGCGCGCTTGGGTTCACGCGCAACTCGATCATTGCGCGAATCCTGGTCGAGGGACTGATCGTCGGCGTGACCGGCGGCGCGCTCGGATGCGCCCTGGCGCTCCTTGGATTCGAACTGTTGCCGCATGTTTCCGGAGCGCTCGGTCCGCTGGCGCTCGCCCTGACGCTGTCGCCGCGAGTCGTTGCCTACAGCTTCATGATTGCCGCCCTGATCGGAGCAGCCAGCGGGTTCATACCCGCGACCCTGGCCACTCGCGGCGATATTTCGACCGAACTCCGCGCCGTATAAGACGCCTTCGAGGTCGCTGCGCCCTCACGGTCCTAATCAAGCTGCGATTTACGAGGGTCGAGGCAACACTTCTTGTATTTCAGCCCGCTGCCACAGGGGCAAGGGTCGTTGCGCCCTGCTCGCGCAGAGGCTTCGCCATCCTCGGAGCGCAGATGATCCATGAGCCGCTCCACTGGCACGCCTGAGCGCATCAGCGACGCGATCTTTTGCAGGGATGGGCGGCTATGGGTGAAAAACTTTTTCAGACCCGGGCAAAGATAGTTAAGACCCGGTTCGCCGTCGGGTGTCCGGGCAAACCGGTCCTTCGGACACCCGCCATTGCACGACTTCAGGACCTCGCAATCCCGGCAGTATCGGGGCAGTCCGTCGCGCTTCTTGCGTCCGAATTCGCGCTGCGCCGGGTCCTCCAGTATTTCCGCCAGCGGTGTTTCGAAAATGTTCCCGATGCAATGCTCCGGATCGACAAAATGATCGCAGGAGTAGAAATCTCCGTTATGCTCGACGACCACGACATCGCCGCAGGTCTCCTTGAAAATGCACAAAGCATGCTCGACCCCGAGCCAGGGCCTTAGCGCCTCATCGAAGTTCTGGATGGCGATCCGGCCGATGTCGTTCCTGAACCACTCGTCAAAAATCGTGCACAGGAACTCTCCGTAGGCTTCTACCGGCACCGTCTCCGCGCTTACTCCACTGCCCCCTTGGCGCACAACCAGCGGAAGGAATTGCAGGCACTCCACGCCCAGCTCCTTGAAAAAGCGGTAAACCGCAGTCGGCTGCCGGACGTTTCCACGATGGACGACGCACAGCACGTCGCATGGAACCCGGTAGCGCTTCAAGAGCCGCAACGATTGCATCACCTGCTTGTGAGTCGGACGTCCACCCTTGGTTACGCGATAGCGGTCGTGGAGCGCCTTGGGTCCGTCGATGCTGATTCCGACGTGGAAGCGTTCCGCGGCGAGGAAGCGGCACCATTCGTCGTCGATCAGCGTGCCGTTGGTCTGGATGCCATTGAGGATCTGCCGTCCCGGAGATCGGTGCTTGCGCTGGAGTTCGACGATTCGCCGAAAATAATCGAGCCCCAGGATGGTCGGCTCGCCGCCGTGCCACTCGAAGAAAATCACGTCTTTAGGGGAGGCTTCGAGGTGCTGGACGATGTAGCGCTCGAGCAGATCATCGGTCATCCGAAGCGATCCGCCGTTGGGGTACAGGGCCGACTTGTCGAGGTAATAGCAGTAGCTACAGTCGAGGTTGCAGACCGCGCCCGCCGGTTTTGCCATCACCTGGAATTCCCGTGAAGCTGTCACCCGCGAAGCTGTCACCATTGAGCGATGCACTCCTCACCGTGCGTGAACCACCGCAAAAGAAGCGGCTGAATCTGCGCGTCGGGCGACAAACGGGGACGCGGCAGCCGCGCCAATCCTCCCGGCTACTTCCTGAACTCGACGGTCGCCGTTCCGGTCACGAGGCGCTCCGACTCCTCGTTCTCCATCCAGACGTCGATCTCGGCCGTGCGATCTTCGGGATTCTTGTTCGTGATAAAGCCGTGAATCGTGACCGTGCGATCGGGTTGCACCGGCACGCGATAGGTCGTGCTCATCCGGGTCAGCCACGCGTTGCTTGATCCAATCCAATCCGTCACCAGCTTGGAGACCAGTCCGAGGCTCATGTTGCCCGGGATGATCATGCCGGGCAGCCCCTCTTTCCGGGCGGCTTCATCGTCGGTGAAGCGTCCGGCGCCCTCGCCCATGCCCATCGTCCGGGCGTAGGCGCGGCACTGATCCTTGCTCACGAACAGCTCGAGCGGGCCGAGCGTGTCGCCGATATTAATCTGTTCGAAACTGTTCACGCGATTCGATTTCCCGATAGCGCTGCGCTCAGGGGCGGTTCATGAAGCGATGGTCGATATGGGCCAGCACTTGATCGTTCTGATTCTTCAGCGTCGAGCGGATTACGACGAACACCATCGTGCCCGTCCGTCCCGTCTTCTCGTAAATTTCCTTCACGTGCGAGCTGAGCGTTACATTGTCGCCCGGCCTGATCGGCGCGACGAACTCGACATCCTTGCCGGCGTCGAAGCCGCGCATTCCGAAGCGCGGCACGTTCTCGAAGAAATGCCGCCCGTTGCGGAACGTCACCGCGAACGACGGCGGCGCGACGATCTCTCCATACGGGCCTTTTTTCGCCGCCTCCGCGTCGGTGTATATCGGATTGGTCTCGCCGAGCGCCGCGCAGTAGCGCTCTATCTTCTCGGCCTTGACCTCGACCGGCTCGGTAATTTCGAAGACCTTGTTGATCAGCGCCGGATCGTAATTCACTGCCATCGTGGTTTTCTCGCTATTGCCGGTGCGGCGCGTTACCTGGTTTCCATCGCGACCGCATGCGGCACGGTTTTGCGCCGCGGCCGGAAATCCACCGGCTCGTAGTTGCCGGTCTTCAATTCCCGCACCAGGTCGTCGATCGTCTTGATGTACGCGCTGAATTTTGTCGCGCACAGCCCGATCAGGCTCACCAGATGACTGTCGGAACCGCCGGTCGCGGCAAACCCGTGTTTCGCGATCAATTCCGCGCTGCGCTCGTCTTCGCCCTTGCGCGAGCCGCCGTTGAGCGCTTCGACCGCGACCACGTTCTCCAGCGGCGGCCTCGACTGATAGTGCTCGTAGAGCCCGATATTGGGGCGGCCGGGATGGCACGGCACGACAATTCCGCCCATCCGCGCCACTTCATCGATCAAAGTCTGCGCGTCGAGCCGCACGTCGGCAAAATCGAATCGCGCCACCATGTCATCGTTCACCCCGAACACCAGCATGTGTCCGTAGGTGGTCTCGACTTCCGACGCGCGCAACACCAACGTTCCGAATTTGTCCTCGAGCCGGCGGTAGTCGGCGTCGCGATTGAACTGGCGATGCTCGGTCAGGACGATCCCATCGACCGGCCGCTCGGCCTGGCGCAGCTTGATCCAGTTGAGGTACGCCTCTACCGGCGCGCGGCTGTCTTCCGATGCTTCGCTATGCGTATGCAGATCAAGGATTGTACTCACCAGGATTGAGTCCTCACCTCGCCGGGCGAAATTTCGCGAGCGTCACCGCGGGCGTGACGTCCTCGAATACGACCTCGACGGGCATTCCTATTTTAGCCTGTTCCGGCTGGCAGTCGACAAGGTTGGTGAGCATTTTCACGCCCTCTTCCAACTCGACGTAGGCCATGATGTAGGGGAGCGATTCGCGAAACCCCGGCGCCTGGTTCTGATACGTGGTGGTGAAGGTATAGACCGTGGCGCGCCCGCTGCATTTTATCCATTGCACCTGCGACGACATGCAATTCGTGCACAGCGCGCGCGGATAGTAGCGGATGTCGCCGCAGTTGCCGCATTTCTGGATGTAAAGCTCGTGCCGTTGCAGCGCCTCCCACCACGGACGGTTCTCTTCGTCGAGATGCGGGAGTGGCTTCGAGTATTTCTTCGCTTGCGTCTGTTCCGCCATGATTTTTGGTCCGCCCCCCGAGGTTACTGATTGCCGAGGATAAGCGTCGCGCCCGAATGGCGCGTGCCGAGCGCGCCGCCGGTGCCGTGCACCAGTGCTATTTTGCAATCTTTTACCTGCCGCGGACCGCACTCGCCGCGCAGTTGCCTGGCCGCCTCGATCACCAGGAAGATTCCGCGCATCCCCGGATGATTCGACGACAACCCTCCGCCGTCGGTGTTGATCGGAAATTCGCCGTCGAAGCGCAGCCGTCCGCCCGACACGAATGCGCCGCCTTCGCCGCGCTTGCAAAAGCCGAGATTCTCCAGCGTGGCCAGCACGGTGATCGTGAACGAGTCGTAGATCATCGCCATGTCGATGTCCTTGTGCATGACGCCGGCGCGCTCCAACGCCAGCCGGCCCGATTGCGCCGCCGCGATTTCCAGAAAATCGCGCTGCCCGCGCGCCGCGTGCCGCACCGTCTCGCCCGCGCCAAGAATGTAAACCGGCTTCTTCTTCAAATCGCGCGCGCGCTCCGCCGACGCGATCACCAGCGCGCCGCCGCCGTCGCTGATGATGCAGCAATCCAGCAGATGCAGCGGCGACGAGATGATTCGCGATGCGAGTACGTCTTCCACCGTGATCGGGTCGCGGTACTTGGCGGCCGGATTCATGGACGCATGCAGGCGCATGGTGACCGCTATTTCGGCGAGCTGCTCGGAGGTCGTCCCGTAGTCATGCATATGGCGCTGCGCGATCATCGCGTAGGCCCCGACGGTAGTCGGCCCGAACGGAATCTCGTACTGGTCGCACGGATCGCCTGCGCCGCCGCGTTCTCCGCCCGTGCCAATCGCAAACCGCGACGAGGCCGCCGTCGAGCCATAGACCACCACGCATAGGTCGCACAGCCCGGCGTGGATCGCGGCCGCGGCGTGCGCGGTGTGCGCCACGAACGACGACCCGCCGATCGAGGTCGAGTCGACAAAGTTCGGCGTCAGGTTCAGGTAATCGCACAAGCCGACGATTCCCATCCCGCTCATCCCGATTCCGGTCGTGCACAGCCCGTTCACGTCCTTGATCGTCAAGCCGGCGTCGTCCAGCGCGCCACGCACGCTCTCCGCCATTATCTGGAACAGGCTTTTGTCCGGCGCGAAGCGCGTGGGATGCTCAAACACCCCGGCCACTGCGGTTTTGCGGCTTAAACTCATCTCGAATTCCTACTTCAGTTCGGCAGTGAAAAAACGAACTGTTCGATCGCGGCGTTGTACTCGGCGGGACGCTCGCGCGGGATATAGTGACCGGCGTCCGCGATAATCTTGCAGCTCGCGCCGCGAATCTTGCCGGCGATAAACTGCGCGTCGGCCGCGGTGGTGCCCTGGTCGTCGGCGCCGGCAATCACCAGCGCCGGTTTGTCGATCTTCCCGATCGTGTCGCGCAAATCGAGCTGCGAGCACGCGACGATGTCGGTGTAGCGCACGCGCGGATCGGTCTTGATTTGTTCCATCCAGCCTTCGCGGACGACGTCGAAGTTTTCCTTCACCGTGCGGGGCGAATAGCCGTCAGTGTTGAAGGCCTGCGGCGCCCGGCCCATCGTGATTGCCCGCAATGCCTCGATTCGATCGGCCGTGATGTTGAACTTCGGCGCGGTGCAACTGAGGATCAACGCCTCGACGCGCGCGCCGTGCCGCAGCGCCAGGTCCATCGCAATCGCGCCGCCCATCGAATGCCCCAATATCACCGCCGATTTGATCTTCAGCGCATCGAGAAAAGCCGCGATGAAGTCGGCGTAGTCGCCAACCGTGCGCAGCCCCTCGACCCCCGCCGAGCGTCCATGGCCGGGCAGATCGAGCGCGATCGGACTGTGCTTGGCGCCCAGCGCGTCGATCTGGCGATGCCAGGTGTGACCGTTCGAGCCGGCGCCGTGAACGAACAAAATCTTGCGGCCGCGTGAAAAGTCCGGGACCACGCCGGGCAGCGTCGTAGCGCCGCTGTAGTGGTAGTAGGTCGCGTATCCTTTCACCTCGGTGTATTTCGTGGGCATCGGCGCGAGACTCTCCGCCA
This sequence comes from Candidatus Binatus sp., assembly GCF_036567905.1. Classification (NCBI taxonomy): domain Bacteria; phylum Candidatus Binatota; class Binatia (SeqCode); order Binatales (SeqCode); family Binataceae (SeqCode); genus Binatus (SeqCode); species Binatus sp. (SeqCode). Next base: position 16,685 of record NZ_DATCTO010000036.1, on the reverse strand, counting down.
TGTGCTTTTGTGGGTTAGCTATTAGGTTGACCGCGCGCTTGTCAAACGGCGCCGGACTCAGCTATCGCGCCAGCCAAGGATCAGCGGTTCGCGCAGCGTCAAACTCCGCGACGCGCCGGCGTTGGCGGCTTGCGCGACTTCCGCCAGCATCGCGCCTGCCTGTCCGCGCTCGCCCTCGGGTATCAATGGCATCCATCTGACGTTGATCAACTCTTCGATATCCGCCCACTCGGCCGTAAACGGCGCCGTGCGTTCCTCGACGCGCAGACCGGAGCTGGCAAACGCCCGCTGGTAGCGATCATCGGGAGCCGCATCGGTTTCGCGGCGCGGCGCACGCTGAAAGATAACCTCGCGATATTCGCGCCAGCGGTCCGGACCGACGATCGCGCTCAGCAGCTGTCGAAAACCTTCGTCCCGCTGCCCGGTCGCCACCAGCAACCCGCCCGGCGGCAGGCATCGCGCGAACTCCGCCACGACGCCATCGAGCTCGACATCCGCGACGAACTGCAGGACGTGGCTGGCGAAAATGAAATCGAACGACTCCGGCTTGAACGGCAGTCGTGACACGTCGGCGCAAAGCAGCCGGCATTTCACGCCGACTCGCCGGCGCGCGGACAACAGCATGTCGATCGACAAGTCGGCGCCGGTCACCCGGCGATTTCCGGGCGCCGCCGCAAATTTCGCGAGGTAGGCGCCGTTGCCGCATCCCACATCGAGCACGTCGCGCGCCTGCGCGATTTCCCCGGCGATCGCCTCGAGGACCGCGCGGCGCCGATTCCCGTAGTACTGGCCATCGCCATAAGTGGCGGCTAAGCGGCCGAAGTACTCGGCTACCGGTGAAGGTCTGCGATGCCGCGAGGTTGCGTTTGCGCTGGAGTCCACGTCGCGCCGTCCTTTTTCCTTTTGTCAGTCCGAGCGGAGCATGACCGCTCGACTTCGCTGACAATGACAGAAAAGCAGGCGCGCGGAGAATAGTTTGCCGCTACTTTCGTGCCTTGCGGCCTTTGGCTTTGCGCGTGGGCGCGGGATCTCCGCCGATTGGTTCGGCTTGCTCATGCTCCCATATTTCGATCGCCGCGCGGCTGAATCGCCACGCACTGCCGACCCGGAAGCCCGGTATTCGCCCTTCACGCAGCAAGCGGTAAATCGTGGTTGGATGGACGCGAAGATGCGCCGACAACTCAGCGATGGTCAGAATTTCTTCCGAGGATGCCATCGTAAGGCCAAGCCTCCCCCCAGGGAGATTTACCAATTCCCCTTTAAGCGAGCCGTATCGCTCGATTTCGCACAAAAGCCCACAATGCAGCCTCTAACCGTGCCACGAAGAAGTCAATACTGACCATTGCGGCCCACCAGAGGTTGAGAATCTTGCCGAAGGTGCGTCACATTGCGTTATGGTTAGCGAAAGACGCGCAGAAGAGGTCAGCGCCGCGCATCAAAATCCTGCGGACTGCCCGTCGATTCCGCGGGACGGAACAGTTCATCGAGGCGTAAGCCGCAAGGAAAAGGGGCGGTTCGATAACCGCCCCTAAAGCCCCGGCTATAACAGCGTCGCTAGCCTACCGGCTCGCCACCGTCGTCGCCTCGCCCAAGCGCGCCACCAGATACTCGGGATGGCCGTCATGCCACGCGCGGAATTGCACGCGCTGGCCGGGAGAATAGTGCGCGAGGAGATCGTTCAATGTTTGCGCGTCGGGAATCGTTTTCCCGTCAACCTCGCTGATCACATCGCCCCGCTTGATTCCTGCCTTATCCGCCGGCGACCCGATGAACACGGCTTGCACCTTCGCTCCCCAGACTTCGGGCGCCGACGCCGCCGTCACACCGAAGTATCCGGGACCATCGACCGGTCGAACGTCGGGATGCAGAAAATGAACCCGATTCACCCCGTCCACGCGGTGCACGATTTGCCTGATCTTGCGTGCCTCATCCAGGCTATAAACTTCGCCCGCCAGATACACATCACCCGTCTTCGACACGGACACGCCGATATCGGGGAAGGCGCGCAACTTGAGCGTGTCCTTGATTCGGGCCTCGAGCTTGTCGGATTTGAGCCTGGACCCAGCCGACGCCAGTTGGACGTCGGTGTTCGGGATTATGACGAAAGTCGTTATCAGCTCGTGCGCGCTCATCAGCGAGGATGCCTTCAGCGCCGGCATCGCGATCGTATGCGCCACCAATCCTGGTTGGTTATTGACGATTGGCACGCGAGCGATCAGGAACGCCACCAACAGCATCAGGGCGGCGCCCGTCGCGGTGAACGCGTAGTCGCCAATGAGGGCATGGCGGCCCGCGACTGCCACCCCGCCCGCTTCGCCAACTTCCGAACCGTCTGCGACCTCGGCATTGTCTGGCGCGCTCGCGGGAAAATCTTCCTGGTAGGCTTTCTCAGCGGCCTCGAGTTGCTCGAGCTGCTCGAGCGTACGCGAAGTGCCTCCGATCAGCGCGACGATCTCCTCGCCCGCCGGCATCCCGGCGTTCGCTGCGTTGCGCCGAGCGGAGGCATTCGCGCCCTCATCTGCCGGCTTGAGGTCGAGCCCGGCAGTCGCATCGCCCTCACGCTTGACCGTGGCCGAAATGGCAGCGAAGCGAGCGTTGGTGGCCGGTGCGGTCTCTTCCTTTGTGTCTGCGCCAGCTTCGGCCCTCTTGCGCGCAAACTGCCTGAGCGCTTCTTCGAGCGTCAAGATGGTGTCAGCTGCTTGCCGCCGTTCTTACCCACCGCAGCACTGCCATCCTTCTGGATTAGGCACCCCTGAACTTCAACCAAGTGCCTTTACCAGCCATAGCAGGGAAATACGACTAAGGCCAATCGTAGATCCAGCGATTGCCAACAACACCGCCGCACGACGGTTTGGAAATCATCCGACTGACGCTAGATTGCCTCGCTAACCGCGTCTTCGTGCACTGTCGGCTTGGGCCGCGATTGTATCGGGCTGTAGTGCCGCGTCGATTCGCCGATATAAACCTGACGCGGCCGCGCGATCTTCTGTTCGGGATCGCGCACCATCTCGGCCCATTGCGCCATCCATCCGGACATGCGCGGGATCGCGAACAACACCGGGAACATCGTCATCGGGAAGCCCATCGCCTGGTAGATTATCCCCGAATAGAAATCGACGTTGGGATACAACTTGTGCGAGATGAAATAGTCGTCCTGGAGCGCGATTCGTTCCAGCTCTACCGCGATATCGATCAGCGGATTGCGGCCGGTCACCTCGAACACCTGCGCCGCAAAATCCTTGAGGATTTTCGCGCGCGGATCGTAGTTCTTGTACACTCGATGGCCAAAGCCCATCAGCCGGCGCTCGCCCTCCTTGACCTTCTTGATCAGCGCGGGAATGGCCGACACGGAACCGATTTCCATAAGCATCCGGATAGCAGCTTCGTTCGCGCCGCCATGCAGGGGGCCATAAAGCGCTCCGATAGCAGCCGCCGCGCAGGCGTAGGGATCGGGCTGCGAGCTGCCCACCGCGCGCATCGCATTGGTGGAGCAGTTCTGCTCGTGATCCGCGTGCAGGATGAAGAGCACGTCGAGCGCGCGCTCGAGCACCGGGTTGGGCTTGTACTTGAGCTCGGTCATTTTGAACAGCATCGCAAGCAGATTGCCGGTGTAGCTAAGCTCGTTGTCGGGATAGACGTAAGGAAGTCCCCGGGTATGCCGATACGCGAACGCCGCCAGCGTCGGCATCTTGCCGATGAGGCGGCGGGTCTGCAGCCGGCGCGATTCGAGGTCGTGAATATCGCTGGCGTCGGGATAAAAGGTCGAGAGCGCGCCGACCGTACTGAGCAGCATTCCCATCGGATGCGAGTCGTAGCGGAAGCCCTCCATGAACATCTTGATATTCTCGTGCACCATCGTGTGAATCGTGATGTTGTGCTTCCAGCGCTCGTAGTGCGCCTGGTCCGGCAGCTCACCCTTGACGATCAGGTACGCGGTCTCGAGGTAGTTGCTTTTCTCGGCGAGTTCTTCGATCGGATAACCGCGATAGCGCAGTATGCCCTTGTCGCCGTCGATGAACGTGACCCGGCTGCGGCACGACGCCGTGTTGCCGAACGACGGATCATAGGTCATCAGGCCGAAGTCGGCGGCGGCGGTCTTGATTTGACGCAAGTCCATCGCGCGAATAACTTCGCCCTCCTCGATCGGTATCTCGTATTTCTTGCCGGTGCGATTGTCGGTAATTGTCAACGTATTGTTTGCCATTGGTGTTGCCTCGACTCGTTTGTGGCGTTCTGGTTCGTGACATTCCCGTCTAAGATATATACAAGTATGCGGCATTTGCTGTCCAAGGCCGCCGCAGGCCCTTGGTAAGCTGCCCGTCGTCTCGCAACCGCTGCCGCGCCATGCCACTGTGTGTGCTTGCGCTTTAGCTATAAGAACAGCTCGATAAAATGCTCAATAAAATAGTTTCCGGGATCTCGGTTTTCATCATCGCGACGATATCCGCGCTCGGCTACGGCGGGGTTGTCCTGATGATGGCGATCGAAAGCGCATGCATCCCGCTGCCCTCCGAAATCATCATGCCGTTCTCGGGCTACCTGGTCGCCACCGGCCGCTTCGGTCTGAATATGGTCGCGATAGCGGGCGCGGCCGGATGCCTGCTCGGCTCGTACGTCGCGTATTTCGCCGGCGCCTGGGGCGGCCGTCCTTTCATCGAGCGCTACGGCCGTTACGCCCTCATCGCTGAGCACGAACTCGACACCGCCGACCGCTTTTTCGCGCGATGGGGTTCGCACACCGTCTTCTGGAGCCGCATGCTGCCGGTGGTGCGCACCTTTATCGCGTTTCCCGCGGGAGTGTCGCGGATGAAACTCGTCCCGTTCACCATCTACACGCTGCTCGGGTCATACATATGGTGTCTCGCGCTAGCCTATGGCGGGATGAAACTCGGGCAGCACTGGAAGGATCTCGCGCCGTATTTTCATCGCTTCGACGCTTTGATCGCGATACTTCTGATAGTGGGATGTGCCGCGGTCATCTATAATCGGGTCAAGGTAATCGCGTCCGCATCGAATTGCGCCGATTGAGTGCGTCGCGGCCAGGAAAGGAACCAAATGCCCGGAATAGAACCGCCCGACCCTTCCGAACTCGAGGAAGTATTCGCCAGCATCGATCCGACACCGGTCCGGATGGCTCACGACTACCTTAACGAAGCCGGGATCGAATCATTCGTCTTTGACGCCGGATCGTCGCGGCTGCTCGGCATGACCGCCGCGGTCCCGACCCGCCTGATGGTTCACCGCGACGCCGCCAAGGATGCGCGCGACCGCCTGAACGATCTCGGCTTCACGGACAAGTGATCGTACAAAACCCGAATCCTGGGTGGTGGCGGCGCGCCGTCTTCTATCAGATCTATCCGCGCTCGTTTGCCGATTCGAACGGAGACGGCATCGGCGATCTCGACGGCGTCACCGCGCATCTCGACTATCTCAATGACGGCACGCCCAACTCGCTCGGCATCGACGCCATCTGGCTGAACCCCATCAATCCGTCGCCGCTCGACGACTGGGGCTACGACATCAGCGACTATTGCGGCATCCACCCGGAGCTCGGCGATCTCGCCGCCTTCGATCGCCTGATCGCACAGGCGCATCGGCGCTCAATCCGCGTGATCGTCGATCTGGTGCCCAACCATACCTCGAATCAGCATCCATGGTTCGTCGAGTCGCGCGCGTCGCACAGCAATCCCAAACGCGACTGGTACATCTGGATTCCCGGAACGCCGGATCGTCCGCCCAGCAACTGGCAGAGCTACTTCGGCGGCGATGCGTGGAAGTACGACCCCGCCACCGCGTCATGGTACTTGCACACGTTCCTCGAGCAGCAGCCCGACCTGAATTATCGAAATCCAGAAGTGGTCGAGGCAATTCACGGCGCCGTCCGCTTCTGGCTCGATCGCGGCGCTGACGGTTTTCGCATCGACGTAATCCAGGGGCTCATCAAGGACGACCAGCTGCGCGACAATCCCGTGCGCGTCGAGCGCGACCCCGACATCCCGTGGTATGCGGAAGGCACGCAGGATCCGCTCTACAGTTCGGACCGGCCCGAGGTTCACGAAATCATTCGCGGGTTGCGCCGCGTCACCGACAGTTACGAAGATCGGATGATGGTCGGCGAGACGTGGCCGCGCGAGCAGGAACGGCTGGCGGACTATCTGCGGCCCGACGAGCTTCAGCTCGGGTTCAACTTTCGCTTTCTGCTTGCGCGCTACGACGCGCGCCGCTTCCGCGCCGCGATCGAGCTGACTGAAAAATCCTTCGGGGCCGGCGCGTGGCCCACCTGGACGCTCTCGAATCACGATTTCCCGCGCCATATCTCGCGCTACTCGCAAGCTGGCGACGGTGACGCACGCGCCCGCGTCGCGGCGGTGATGATGCTGGCATTGCGCGGCACGCCCTTCATTTACTACGGCGAAGAAATCGGGATGCGCGACGCGGAAATTCCCGCCGATCGCATACACGATCCGGTCGGACGCGACGGTTGCCGCTCGCCGATGCAATGGTCGGGCGCCCGCAATGGCGGATTCTCCGCGAGCGCGAGGACCTGGCTGCCGTGCGGAGACTTCAAGGCCGTCAACGTCGCACGCCAGATGAGCGATCCGCACTCGATGCTCTCGCTCTATCGCCGGCTGATCCAACTGCGCAAATCAACGCCGGCGCTGGTCGAGGGCAGCTATCGCGCCTTCGATAGCGCGCCCGAAGATTGCCTGGTGTTCCATCGCGATACGCCCGCGCAGCACATTGTCGTCGCCCTGAATTTCACCGCCGAGCCGCGCGAGATCGATTTGCCCGCCGGCAAAATCCTGTTGAGCACGAGCGCCGCCCGCCCGGCCGGGTCCGCGAAATACCCCCTGACGCTCGCCGCAAACGAAGCCGTCATCGTGGAAACCGGCTGAACCTTGCCGTTTGCGCGCCGCCACTTCGGTTCATAACATCAGCGCCATGCACAAGCCGCGATTTCTCGATCAATTGGCGATGGAGCTTGGCGATCGCGACGCCTTCAGCGTCGCCTTCGCCCGTGGACGACGCGCGTTTCAGCCGGATCACGTCGAGGCAAAATGGGCGCGAGATCGCGCCGCCAACATCAATCATATCAAGCTCGAAGTCGCACTCGACTTCGACGCGAAAAAGATCACCGGCACCGCGACCCATCGACTCTCCGCGATCGCCGGCCCTCTCGAGCGCCTCGAATTCGACGCCGCTGAACTCGCGATCAACGCCGTCCGCGCGGGCGGCGAGCCCGCGACCTTCGAGACCGCCGACGGCAAGCTGCGGATCGCGCTGCCGCGCGCTCTGGGAGCCGGCGAAGAAATCGAGATCGCGATCGACTACGCGGGTCAGCCGCGCCGCGGACTCTATTTTGTCGGCCCCGACCCGGAGTATCCGAACAAGCCCCGGCAAGCCTGGACCCAGGGCGAAGACGAGGACTCGCGCTACTGGTTCCCCTGCTACGACTACCCCAACAATCGAACCACCAGCGAAGTCGTCGCCACCGTACCTGAACAATTCACCGCGATTTCCAACGGCGCGCTGGTCGGCACATCCTTCGACGCCACGGCGAAGACCCGCACCTTCCACTGGCGTCATGAGGTGCCGCACTCCGCATATCTGATCACGCTGGCCGCCGGTGAGTTCACGATGATCGAGGAGCGGGCCGGCAGCGTCCCCGTCACCTACTACGTTGCGCCCGGCCGCGAGGACGACGCGCGCCGCGCGTTTGGCAACACGCCGAAGATGATCCAGTTTTTCGAGCGCGTGATCGGCGTCGCCTATCCTTACGCCAAGTATGCGCAGGTCGCGGTCAGCGATTTTATTTTCGGCGGGATGGAAAACACCTCGGCGACCACGCAAACCGCCGACACTCTGCACGACGCGCGCGCGCATCTCGACTTCAAGAGCGATCTGCTGGTCGCGCACGAGCTCGCTCATCAATGGTGGGGCGACTTGCTGACCTGCCGCGATTGGGCGCACGCGTGGCTCAACGAGGGCTTCGCGACTTACTTCGAGGCGCTCTGGTGCGAAGAGAATCTCGGCGCCGACGAGTTCGCGTGGAATGTCCGGCAGGATCGCGAAGCCTATCTCGACGAGGACGCCAATCACTACCGCCGCCCGATCGTATGCAACCGCTATCGCACGCCGATCGAGTTGTTCGATCGCCATCTCTACGAAAAAGGCAGCCTGGTCCTGCACATGCTCCGCCGTGTCAGCGGCGACGATCTGTTCTTCAAGTCGCTCAACCTCTATTGCACCCGGCATCGCGGCGCCAACGTCATCACCCAGGATCTGCAGCGCGCGTTCGAGGACACCACCGGCCGCAACCTCGACTTTTTCTTCGACCAGTGGGTATACAAGGAAGGGCATCCCGAAATCGAAGTCTCCAGCGCCTTCGACGACAAGAAAAAACTGCTCAGCGTCACGGTCAAGCAGACGCACAAGACCGGCGACACGATTGTTTCCGCGTTCAGCTTTCCCGTCACGATTGCGCTGATGGACGCCGAGGGCCGTGAAACGCGCCAGCGCGTGGAAATAAAGGACCGCGAGCAGGTCTTCAATTTCGTCATGGACAAGGCGCCCAAGGCGGTGCGCTTCGATCCCGAACACGACATAGTGAAGACCCTCAAGCACAAGCGCGGACGCGAGGCGCTCGAAGCCGAACTGCGCCACGCTCCCGAAGCGATCGGCCGTGGCGCAGCCGCTCGCGAGCTCGGCGCCGAGGGCAGCCCGCAAGCCACCGCGGCACTGCGCGACGCAATGCTCACCGACAAGTTCTGGGGCGTGCAGGCCGATGCAGCCACCGCGCTCGGTACAATTCGCACGACCGCCGCCCTCGACGCGCTGCTCGAAGGACTCAAGCTGCCGCATCCCAAGGCGCGGCGCGCCGTCGTGCGCGCGCTCGGCAATTTTCGCGGCGACGAAAAAGCGGCGTCTGCGCTCGCCGGCATCGCCGCCACTGGCGACGAAAGCTACTTTGTCGAGGCCGAGGCGGTCCTCGCGCTCGGCAAGACGCGCGATGAACGCGCCTTCGCCCATCTGCTCGAGGCGCTTGGACGCGACTCGTATCTCGAAGTGATACGAACGCACGCGATAGCCGGGATGGCCGAGCTGCGCGACGAGCGCGCGATCGATGTCGCCCGCGAATTCTCGGCGTACGGCCGGCCGCCGCGGGCGCGCGTGGCCGCGCTGGGCGCGCTGGCGCGATTTGCGGCGCTCAAAGACAACCGGCGCGCCGAAATTCTCGATTTCATGACTCCGTTCGCCGACGATCGCGAGTTCATGGTGCGGATGCGTATCCCGTCCGCTTTCGCCGAGATCGGCGATCTGCGTGCGCTACCCGCTCTGCGACGCCTGGCCGATCGCGACCTCGACGGCCGCGTGCAGCGCCATGCCAACGACGCGATCGCATCGATCGGCGAGGGCCGCAGCCGCGTCGAGGAAGGGCAAAGATTGCGCGAAGACATCGACAAGCTTCGCGACGACAATCAGAAGCTGCAGGAGCGGCTCGAAAAAGTCGAAGCGCTCGCACGCGACAAGCCGGTCGATCAAGGCTGAGTGGAAATAGCCGCTTCCACACCAATCCATCGCGCGCGCAAAAAAAAGCGGCGGCCCGAAATGGGCCGCCGCCTTCCATCTTACGATTGACTGTCCCTGCTTACGCGTCGTAGTAGAGCGCGAATTCGTACGGATGCGGCCGCAGACGAATCGCGCTGACTTCGTTCGCCATCTTGTATTCGATCCAGGTCTCGATCAGGTCCTCCGTAAAGACGTCGCCCTTGAGCAGGAACTCGTGATCCTTCTTCAGGTTGTCCAGTGATTCCTCGAGCGACGCGGGCATGCTCGGCACCTCGGCCAGCTCGGCCGGCGTAAGTGCGTAGATGTCCTTGTCGAGCGGCTGGCCCGGATCGAGCCGGCGCTGAATTCCGTCGAGCCCCGCCATCAGCATCGCGGAGAACGCGATATACGGATTGCAGGTCGGGTCGGGGAACCGCACTTCGATTCGCTTGGCCTTCGGCGACGGCGAATACATCGGGATTCGCACCGAGGCCGAGCGGTTGCGCGACGAATACGCCAGGTTGATCGGCGCCTCGAAGCCCGGCACCAGCCGGCGATACGAGTTCGTGCCCGGATTGGTGAAGGCCGCGATCGTCGGCGCGTGATGCAGGATGCCCGCGATGTAGTGCATCGCAAGTTCCGACATCCCCGCGTAGCCGTTGCCCGCGAACAGCGGCGTCTCACCCTTCCAGATGCTCTGATGGGTGTGCATGCCGGTGCCGTTGTCGCCGAAGATCGGCTTGGGCATGAAGGTCGCCGTCATCCCGTGGCGCACCGCGACATTCTTGACGATGTATTTGAACCAGGTCAGCCAGTCGGCCATTTTGGTCAGCGGCTGAAAGCGCATGTCGATTTCAGCCTGGCCGGCCGTGGCGACTTCGTGATGCTGCTTCTCGACGCGGATACCGACCCGCTCCATTTCGAGCACCATCTCGGTGCGGATGTCCTGCAGGGTGTCCACCGGCGGGACCGGGAAGTAGCCGGCTTTGTTCTTGACCTTGAAGCCGAGGTTCGCGCCTTCCTTGACCGCGCCCTCGCGCCCGCTGTTCCAGTTACCTTCGTTCGAGTCGATGTAGTAGTAGCTCGAATTCTGCGTGGTGTCGTAGCGCAGCGAGTCGAAGATGAAAAACTCCGGTTCGGGTCCGAAGAACGCCGTGTCGCCGATGCCGGTGGTCTTCAAATAAGCCTCGGCCTTGCGCGAGATGTTGCGCGGGTCGCGGGTGTAGTCGGCGCGGGTAATGGGATCGGAGATGTTGGCGATGATGCTCAGCGTGGGATCCTTGGTGAAAGGATCCATCACTGCCGTATCCGGATCGGGAATCACCAGCATGTCGCTGCTGTCGATCGTCTGCCAGCCGCGAATCGACGACCCGTCGAAGCCCAGCCCTTCATCGAAAGCCGCTTCATCCTTGAACTCGGAGATCGGAGCAGTGAAATGCTGCCACGTGCCGAGCAGATCGATGAATTTCACATCGACCATCACCACGCCCTTATCCTTGATCATTTGCAGAACTTGTTTAGGCGTCATCGAACCCGTAACCCTCCTGGCCGCTTAACGGGGCGGCATACCCATACTTGTTGATTGATCGATCTATAGAAACCGCGTGCCATCCGCACCCGCGGACGATGGCATGAGACGTATCGGGAATTCCACCGGCCGTCACACCAGACCCATTCGAACGTTACGACCGACAACGCTTTCTGTCACGAAAACTCCCTTAACGCAACGCCCATCGAACGGGCATCTGCCGCACATTCGAGCAGCATCGCACGCCCAATGACTTGCGTTTGGGTGTAGGATCCAGCATCGGAGCCTCTATTTTTTTCCGCCCATCAGCCCAACAATTTAATCACAGCAAAATAGATGCCTAGCATGATCAATCCCATCGGCACGCCAATCTTCGCCCACGCGCCGCTCCTGATTCTGAGCGCCCCCGCGCTCACGATGTTGGGGATATTGCCCGGTATCAGCATCCCCCCGGAAACCAGCAGCGCCAGAATCGCTTCGCGCGCGCGCGGGAGGGTCATGCGATGGACTTCGAGCGCGACCAGGGTCGCATTGTCGAGCGCGGCGGACACGGTATTGGCCCAGAACAAAAGATCGTTGCTCATTTTGCTGACGTACTCATTCGCAATCGGGCCGTAAGCGCTGCTGATCAGCACCAGGCCCGCGACGAACGCAAACACCTTGCCCGCTTGAACGAAAATCGCGCTGTAGGATTGGCGCACGTGCGCACCCGCGGGCGCCTCGTCGTATTCACCGCGGGCAAATGCGCCCGCGACGATCGAACTCGCAAGCACGCCCGGAAATACCCACGGCGCCAGCAAATCGAACAGCCCGAAGAAGCCCAGATTGAGCGCCCGCGCGGCGAGCGTCGAGAGCGGCTCGCCCAGCGGCGTCAACGACGCGCCCAAGCCGATCGCGAAGCATCCCGCAACCGTCACGCGCACCCGCTTGTCGCGTGTGAAATGTAGCAGGCCGATCACCTCGACCAGCACCAAGGCGCCGACGATCGCGGTGATGACGCTGGAGATGGATGCGATCGCGAAAATCGCCGCGGCGGTCAGCACCGGCCGCGATACTCGCTTGCGCAGCCGGTTGAAGACCCGGTCGAGCCGGCGCCGCGTCCATCCGAACAGGAGAGCGGCGATTATCACGGCGACGCTGATAGCGACCGGCTCGTGCAACGCCTCTGAAATCAACTCCCGCGTGAAGCCGGTCCCAAGGATGGTCGCAAGCACGCCGAGCGCGAGGCAGTAGAGCTCGATATTGTGCTCGATCTTCGCGATCGCGAGCGGTCCGAACAGGAGCAGGACGAGAACTGCGGCGGCAGACGCGTGATTCATGAGGTGCGAGGGGAAAGAAGCTACTATCACGCATCGATCGCGTGCAACAAAGAAGCGGCGGGCCCGCTTGTTCGGACCCGCCGCTCCGGCGCATCCGCCATTGCGAAATGCATTAGCCTGGGAAAGAGGCGGCCGCCGCAAGCGCAGGAGGCTCCCCAACGCTGGAACGCGCAGGTACTCTTCGAGGCAGCGAAAATGATCACGGACCAAAACGGATTGGTGCGCATTTCACCAGGGAGGACGATAATGCTGTTCGTAATTGGTGACTATTTGGGCGGAATGGCGGTCGGGGCATTTACCGCTCTGGCGGTGCGAGGCGTCGTTTATCCGGGCATGGATATGGTCATCGCAATGATCGTAGGCATGGCGCTCGGCATGGTCGTACACATTGTTCTCGGGTTAATTCTCGCTCCCGTGATCGGAATGTTCAACGCAATGATCCCGGCCTCGATCATTGGCATGTATGGCGGAATGTTCTTCGGCATGCGCGATTCGATGGCGGCCGGCTCCAGAACAATCGAGGCTACGATCATGGTTGGGGCATTGTTCGGCGTTATCGTAGTTGCCGGCTTGCAGTATTACGATCGAGCACTTCGCGGGGTAGTTGTTGACGCCGGCGACTGACCTGATTGGAGGCTTCTTATGGATACAGCTACGCAGCGCAAATGGGATTCGGCCAGCCGCAGCTTTGATTTCATCAGCTTCGGTGACGACCACCGCATGGGTCCGCACAAGCGCCGACTTTTCTCCAAGATGCGCGGAGCTACCCTCATGCTGGCGGCCGGAACCGGAAATGACTTTCGCTTCTTTCCGCCAAAGCAGTCCTTCGTCGCGATTGACATAAGCCCCAAAATGCTGGAACAGGCCGCCGTGAAAGCGGCGGCATATGACGGAACCATAGATCTGCGCGAGCTGGACGTCTGCCAACTGCCGTTCCCGGACAACAGTTTCGACACGGTTGTTACTGTCTGCACGTTCTGTTCGGTGCCGAAACCGGTGGGCGGCCTTCGCGAGCTGTATCGGATACTCAAACCCGGCGGGCAGATCCTGATGTTCGAGCACGTGCGGAGCCGAATCGGACTGATCGGCGTCTTTCTTGACCTGATGACCCCGCTCTCGAGCCGCATCGGCCCGGATCTCAATCGCGATACGGTCGGCAACGTGCAAAAGGCTGGTTTCCGAATTCGGCGGGAAGAGAATGTCTATCTCGACATCGTAAAAATTATCGAGGGGGTCAAAGAGCCGGTTTGACTCTGGGTCCGACGATCGGGGTCATCTGACTGCCGCGCTGCACGCGCCGGTCCCGCGCGTCTGCCAATGCGAAATGCCTCAGCCTGAAAAGGAAGCGGCGGGCCCGCTTGTTCGGACCCGCCGCCGGCGCATCGCTGCGCGTCTGATTCGCTCCTCCCTTAGAAGGCGTAAATGAAGTTGGCGTCCAAGGTGTCCTGGCCGTGCCACAGATGCTGCGCGCCGGTCACCGGGCTGACGAAGTTGTTGTTTGAGAAATAGTTCTGGCTGGAATTGTCATGACGGTACTCAAGCCTCGCCAGCAGTCCCGTCACTTCGGGCACCTTGTAGCTCAGCGTCTGGGTAATTTCCCACAACGTCTGGGCAGTCCCGGTACGCGACCCATCCTTGTCCTGGAAAAATTCGCCGCGCGTGGCCGACTCCAGCGAGGGGTTGAAGTCGTACACCAGGTACTGCGCCAACCCCTGCCACGTCGCGCTGTGACCGTTGACTACCGGACCAGTCTCGCTCGCGTACAGGTATTCGGTCTGAAGCGTCAGATTGGGCACGAACGACGGCTTCCAGGTCGCGACCTCATCAATCGCGCCTAGATTGGAATTGGACTTGCCCACCAGGTTCGGACCCCACATGGGGTTGGTTACGAAGCTCAGCGACTTGTCCTTGTTGTTGAGCGTCAACTCACCTTCGTAGTTGGGACCGCCGTTGTTGGCTGCCGCGGGATCGTCCCATCCGTTGTTCAGGCCGGCGCTGGCGGAGACGTAATCGTTGAAGGTGTACGACGCCCGGACCCCGGTGTGCGTGAAGGGAATCCCGAAGCCGAAGATGATGCTCTTGGATTCGTTGAAGCCCAGATTGTTGTACGTGTTGATCGTTTCCGCGCCCATCATCGTCACGAAACGGCCGGCTTGGAAGCTGATGCCCGATCCGATCGGCGCGGTATAGGTCAGGTAGTACTGCGTCGGATCGAACCATTGGGGACCAACGTGCGAGGTGTTCGAGTAGTGCGTGGCGGTCGAAAGCGCGTTTGCGACCTGGCCGAAGTTCAGGTCGGTCACGAATCCAACCGTCCCATCGCGCTCGATGTGCAGGTTGCCCTGCGTGAGCTGGAACCCGTCCTCGTCGAAGACCCGAATGTTATTCATGTTGCCGTTGGGCTGATTCATATTATGCTCGTAGCCCGCGTCAACCAGTCCGTGGACGCTGATGCCAAGGTTGTCCGACAGATTCTTCTTGATGTCGCCGACATCCTTTTCGACCAGCCCCACATGCTCGCCGATCGTGGCCGGCTTGGCGTCGGCCGTGGCCGGCGTTGCGACGGTGATCGCCTGCTCTATTTTTTTGACCTCGCTGGTTGTGTCGTCGGTCTGTTTTTGCAGATTGCTCATCTGGCCCGACAGCGCGTCGAGCCGCTGCTGCTCGCTGGTGCTGGCGACGACGGTGGTTATGGTGACCGTCTTGTGATGATGTTTCGCCGTCTTGGTTGTCGTCGTTTCTGCCCAGGCATTCGAGTTGCACAGCAATCCAATCACTGCGACGCCGGCGACTAGATAAAGCCTGGCAACGGCCCGGGTCGTTTTCCTTCTGTTCACTCTATCCTCCCTCCTCCGAAATGCGCGGCCTCAGGCCGCGGCTTCCTGCGCCCGCACGCGGCGGGCTACGGTGATGAACCGGCTGGCATGGTTTCAAGATTCATACCGAGGTAATAATTGAACGACGCCGAAAATCCCTAGTATCGGCCATGGATTTCGGCTACCCCGTAGATGCTGGTGACGCCCGAATATGATGCATTTGCCGCGCAGTTAATCAGATGAACCGGTCGATCGTGAATATCGAATTGATTAGATATCCACAGCTCGCAAAGTGCGCATAAATCTTTCACTCTGAACCGGTTGCAACATGAATTTTGAATTGACCGAGGCGCGCGACGAGATCGCCACTCAGGCGCGAGCGCGGTGCCCGAACTTACCCGACGAACGCTTGCTCGCGCACGTAACAGCCTGTGCCCCGCATGCGTAAAGGCGCGATCATCGTTCTGCTCGGCGCGCTATGCTTCGCTGGCTACGTGTTCTTCGCCTTGGTCGGCACGGAACCGGTCAAGGTAGCCGCAACTCGCCTGGTGCGAAGCGGCGGCCAGGTGTTGGTCGAAGGCGAGGTTCACAATACCGGCGACGACACAGGCCCTCTCCAGGTCGAAGTCCAATATTTCGATCGCGACGGCCGCTCGATCGGCAAAGATATTGTTTCGCTGGACGGCCTCCGTCGCGGAGCTGCCGTGCACTTCAAGAGTCCACCGCGTGCCGACGATGGCGTCGCCGATTTTTCGATTTATCTCAATCACGGGCGAAATCCCTACGGAAATTGACCGGGATCGCCCCTGAAATGCATGAATAGGGCTTAATCGCAAAATAAGTCCACTTTCCATTAAATATTCCTGAACTCGCGAAGTCTAACAGTTTGTAGGACGACGCCGTTCGCAAACGTATGGCGCTGTTGAATGGGCCTGTGCAAATCCACCGGCAGTATATTTGTCTTTAAGTTATTTTGATGCTACTAACTGTAAGGGTCGAATATCACCTTTCTGGCGAGGATGCGGTCAAATCGCAGATCGCGCCAAATCGGCACAAACAAAGGGGAATAGGATCAATGGCACGCATCAAGGAACGCAGTTTTGGACAGGTCATTCGTGAGCGCAGACGCCATCTCGACCTCACTCAAGAGGAAGTAGCCCGTCGCATCAAGACCTCCACCCCATACGTCGGCCACCTCGAATCAGGCAAACGCCATCCTTCCGATAAGATTTTAACGCGCCTGGCGGAAGTACTCGGACTCGGTCGCCGTGAACTATTTTTCCTCGCCAATCCTCGCGCGCACGCACTGCTGAGCCCCGAGACCGAGTCAGCGGCCGATTCGGCCTGGAATGATTTCAAGAAGAACCAGCAACTGCAGCGGGTTCACAACATTTCAGGCGACGAGATGGAGATTCTTTCGCGAGTGGCGTTGCTCGGCAACGTGCATTCGGAGCGCGACTTCATCTATATTCT